>JADWMG010000030.1 GCA_015767405.1 Actinomycetota bacterium | reverse complement strand
TGACGTGACCGAGCGGTCGACTCGCGAGCGGGTGCTGGATGTGGCATTGGATCTGTTCGGCGCGCGCGGAGTTGACGCGGTGTCGCTCGACGAGATCGCCCGCTCAGTGGGCGTCCGCAAGCAGACCGTGCTGTATTGGTTCGCATCCAAAGACGATCTGATCGACGAGGTCCTGAACGTGGCCAGTTCGGAACTGATCGTCGTCATCGATGCTGCGCTGCGCGCCGCGCCCGATGATCCGCTGGACCGGATCGATGCCGTGATCCGAGCCGTCTTTCGCCCGGCAGTCCGGCGGCCCGCGCTGCTGGGACTGATTCGCGAGGTCAGCCGGTTGGAGGAGCCGCACTCCGAACGCCTCCGCGAACACCTCACTCCGTTGATCGACCGTGCGGTTGTCTACTTGAGCGACGAAATGGACCGAGGTCGGATCCGCCGGGCCGATCCGCAACTGATAGCGGCGTTCGGCTACGCCACGCTGACCGGGATAGCCACCGAACCCGAGGTGCTGCGAGCTGTCGGATGGACTCCAGACACAGCAGGCCTCAGAAAACTACGCGACGAACTCCGCGTTTTCCTCCGCGCTGCCCTCGCCCCCTAGCCCAATCCCCCAAAACCCCCGAAATATGCCTGGATTCATGCGCTGAGTGAATGAATCCAGGCACATTTCGGGTTGGGGGTCGTGTTGCTCTGGGCCAAATCAGTGTTTGGTGTTGCGGCGGCGTCTCGAGTGGCGCTCCAGGGCGAGGTCGACGAGGCGGTCGATCAGGCTGGAGTACGTCAGGCCCGACTCGATCCAGAGTTTCGGGTACATCGAGATCGGGGTGAAGCCGGGCATCGTGTTGATCTCGTTACACAGCCAGCCACGACCGTGTCCGTCGCTATCCATCTCGTAGAAGAAGTCGACTCGAGCGAGCCCCTCGCATCGCATGGCCTTGAACGACTCGATCGCCAATCGGCGAACCTCCTCAGACGCTTGTTCATCGAGGGGCGCCGGAATCAAGAGTTGGGCGCCGTCCGTCACGTACTTGTCTTCGTAGCTGTAGAACTCTTCGCCAGGGACAATCTCGCCGGGAAGGGAAGCCTCCGGAGTGAGGTTTCCGAGGACACCGATTTCGATCTCACGGCCCGCGATTGCCTCCTCGACGATGATCATTTCGTCGTAGGTCAGCGCGTACTCGATGGCATCGCGCAGCCCTTCAACGCTCCCAGCCTTCGTTACGCCCACCGATGACCCCATGTTGGCGGGCTTGACGAATACGGGAAGACCAAGTTCTTCGACCAGCTCCGCCGGGAGTCCGGGTCGCACCTCGTGCTCAGGAAAGGCTCGGTACCGAGCTTGAGGTATGCCGGCAGCCGTCAAAACCTGCTTGGCCATGGCCTTGTCCATCGCGACTGCCGAGCCCAAGACACCGGAACCGACGTATGGCACGTTCGCCAGTTCGAGCAGCCCCTGGACCGTTCCATCCTCGCCCATGGGGCCGTGCAACAACGGAAGCACGACCGTGACCTCGTCACGAGCGGTGGCCTCGGCCAGCATTGGTGTCGGCGAAATGTCCGAGCCGCCAGGGTCGAGCCGCCCTGGAACGGCGTCGGGGCCCGTTCGGAGAGCGGCAACTGCCTCTTCGGCGAGCGCCCACTGGCCATCAGTTGAAATGCCGACGGGAGTTATTCGGTAGCGTTCAGAATCTGCTGCGCGAAGGACGTGCGCTGCCGTCGTGCAGGACACGTCATGTTCAGCGGACTCGCCACCGAACAACACGACGAGATGGATCTGATCGTTGCTCACTGTTCGCCGTTCCCGACCAGAAGCATGGTGCTCGGCTGCATGGCATGAACGGTACCGTTCCACTCCGTGAGGATTCTGGCATCCGAGGCTGCGGCCGCGATTGGCGGTCGCTTGATCGGCCCCGACGTTCACTTCGATGGCGCCTCCTTTGATTCGCGTTTCCTGCAGCCCGGTCAGCTCTTCGTGCCGCTCGTTGCCGAGCGCAACGGGCACGAGTTCATCGGAGCAGCTCGCGAAGCAGGAGCCGTTGCTCACCTGACCAGCGAGACCGACCCCTTTCGGCGCGACGGCACAGCAATCGAAGTCGCCGACACGGCCCGTGCACTCTTAGCGCTTGCCCAATGGGCGCGGCAGGGGCTCGAGGCCAGAGTTGTCGGAATCACCGGCAGCGTCGGCAAGACGAGTACCAAGGATCTAGTTGCAGCTGCAGTATCGGCGGGCTTACGGACGACCGCCAACGAACGAAGCTTCAACAACGAGCAGGGACTTCCGATCACGATTCTCAATGCCGATGGCGACACCGAGGTGCTCGTTCTTGAAATGGGGATGCGAGGCTTCGGTGAGATCGCCCTGCTCTGTGAAGTGGCCAGGCCCGACATCGGGGTCGTGACCGTGATCGGCCACTCGCACACCGAACTGCTCGGAGGCATTGGTGGAGTTGCGCGGGCGAAGCGGGAGTTGGTCGAGGGACTGCCATCGTCGGGAACAGCGATCTTGAACGCTGACGACGAGCAGGTCGCAGCAATGGGGGCTCATGCCGGGGCGGCGGTCGTCACGTACGGCACCGCCGGCGATGTTCGAGTGTCAAATGTCGAACTCGACGCGCTTGCGCGAGCCCGTTTTACCATCGATTCGCCATGGGGTAGTGGCCTCGTCGAGTTGGCCGTGAGTGGGGCTCACATGGTGGGCAATGCCGCGGCAGCGTTGGCGGTTGCCGGGGTTCTCGGCGTCGACTTCAACTCGGCGATCGACGCCCTTGCCGATGCGTCGATCTCGGGGATGCGGATGGAGGTCAGAACCGCTCCGAGCGGGGCGACGGTGATCAACGATGCTTACAACGCCAACCCCACGTCGATGCGCGCGGCGCTCGATGCGCTGGCCGCCACAGAAGCGCGTCGGCGGATTGCGATCCTCGGGCTGATGGCGGAGATCGATGATGCACCGGCCGCGCACCGGGAGATAGCTGAGTACGCCGCCGCACAGGGGATCGAGCTGGTTGCTGTTGCCACCGATCTGTACGGCGTCGAGCCGAACGAGAACCCGGTCGCCGCGCTCGGTGACATTGGCGAAGGCGACGCCTTGCTGGTGAAGGCGAGTCGATCGGCAGGTCTCGAAACAATTGCCGAAGAACTACTCAGTGGACGCGAGTCGCATTCGTCGCCTTGAACGGTTCGCCGCCATCGCTCTCGGGAAGAAAAGCTGACTTGGGCAGACGCCGGAGGTCGACCCACCATGAGAGGAAGATGGCGAACACCGCGCCGAATCCGAGTACCGCTCGAGCACCGACCCATTCGATCACCACTCCGAAGAGCATGTTGCCGATCGGTACGGTGCCACCGAATGCCATGAACCACAGGGGCATGACAGTCGCCCGCTCGCTGTTCTTGAGGTTCAACTGCAGTGTCGTAGTGATGGCAGTTGCGGTCATGAAGTAGAAGAATCCGAGGACGAAAGCTACGGGGAACGCGAGTGCAGGTCCTCGAAGCTGCGAGAAGATCGCGAGCGAGATTCCGAACCCGATGAAGCCGCGGACGATCAGCAGCTTCCGGTCGATCCGCGAGAACCAAGTGCCAACGGCGATCGCTCCGAAGAAGGCGCCACCTCCCCACGTGGCGTAGAGCCAGCGGTAGGTGTTGCTCGCCGGCGAGATCCCGAGGTTGAGTCTGACCACCGACGGGAACAGGCCGATGTATACGAGGCTGAACAACGAGAACAGGAACATGCCGACCAGCAATCGACTCAAGACGAGCCGGCTGCGGGCGATGTGGAGTCCGGTAAGTAACTGTCGCCAGCCTTTTGCGAGGTGTGATCCACTAACGGAGGGCATCCGCACGATGAGTAGAGCCCCGATGAAGAAGAGGTATGTGGCGGCATTGACCAAGAAAATCTGGGCGACCGACATCCCGAGTACCGCAAGGAACGCCGCCAGTACAGGGCCGAGAACTCGGCTGCCATTTATCATCGCCGAATTCAGGCTGATCGCGCCCGGCAGGTCCTGGCGATGGACGAGTAGCGGCATCGACGATTGGAACGCAGGCGCATTCAGGGCATTGGCCACGCCTATACCGAACTGGGCAGCGAAGAGCGTCCAGAGAGCGAAGTCTTTCGCGACGAACACTGCAAGGCAGATTGTGAGAAGGGCCATTATGGACTGCATGGTCAGCAGGAGCTTCTGCTTGGAGACCCTGTCCGCGAGAACTCCTCCGGGGATCGACAAGATGAGCAGGGGCCCGAGTTGCATGAAGATCATCAGGCCGACGAGTGCTGGCCGACCGGTCCGATCGTCGACATAGGCGGGAAGCGTGAAGTTCTGCATCCACGTTCCGACCTGCGACAACGCCAGCCCGATGAAGATGATTCGGAAGCCCCGGTAACTGAACGCCGCGCGCGCTGTGCCGGGCTCGCGTCCGTGTGTTGGGGCGACGTCGATTTCGGAGGGTGCAGTCATCGGTTGGGGGTAGGGCGGATCATGGGCAGAGGCACGACTCGACCAGCCCGGCATTTTACGCCGACGCGCCTGTTAAGTTGTCAGACAAGTCTTGTTGTGGCATCTTTTCGTTGTGCCGTCCGGTATTCGAGCTTTCGTTGAGGAGCTTCCGCTGTGATCGCGAACCTCGAGCATGTGGTCGTTGTTGTGACTGGTGCCAATGGTGGTTTGGGCGCTGCGATCGTCCGGGTTCTCGCGGCTCGCGGGGCCACTGTTGTTGCACACGTTCGACAGGCCGAATCATTGCCAGGTGGAGTTGCATCCACCGTCATCGCCGATCTTGGCGACCCAGCTGCAGCCGGGCGGATCATGGCCGAGACATTGTCGGTGCACGGTCGAGTCGACGGTCTGGTCAATTGCGCCGGTGTTCAACCGGTCGTGCCATTCGCCGCGATCAGTGATGAAGAATGGCAACAAATGCTGGACATCAATCTGTCAGCTGCTCACCGGCTGACCCAGCATGCGGCGGCGGCGATGAAGGATCACGGTGGAGGGTCGATTGTGCACATTGCGTCAATCGAGGGCAGCCGGCCTGCCGTTGGCCACGCCCACTATGCGGTATCGAAAGCAGGCCTCATTATGCACGCCAAGGCGGCGGCTCTGGAACTTGGCCCGATCGGGGTTCGGGTGAACGCTGTCTCTCCGGGATTGTTGGCTCGCGAAGGCTTGGATGACGATTGGCCAGAAGGCATCGCGCGGTGGGTGCAGCGAGCCCCACTCGGCCGACTCGGAACCGGAGAGGACGTGGCGCAAGCCTGCGCCTTCCTCCTCTCGCCTGAATCCTCGTTCATCACCGGAACCGACCTGATCGTCGACGGAGGGATGTCGGCATGTCCGTCTTGGTGACGAACATGGCGACGACCGGCGCAAGGGCCGCCGGCGCTATGCAGGAGGAATCTTCATGACCCGGTCCAGTCACGCAACTGAGTGGGAGTCCGTCGAGCCCGCAGACCTGGATCTCGCTACGCCACTCGGTGCTTGTTGTCACGGCTCTCGTCTGCTCGGCAGCGATCCCGGGCTCGTTCTCCACGGTGGGGGTAATACGTCGGTCAAGATGCAGCGCCAGGACATCACCGGCGAAGCAATCGATGCGCTCCTGGTCAAAGGATCGGGTTGGGACCTCGGGTCGATCGAGCCGGCTGGATTCGCGCCGCTTCGGATGACGCGGTTGAAGGAACTTCTCCGACTGGATGCCATGACCGATGAGGAAATGGCACGTGAACTGGCTGCATCGAAGCTCGACCCGAACGCGCCACAGCCATCGGTCGAGGCGTTACTTCATGCGTTTCTTCCCTTCGCCGCGGTGCAGCACAGCCACGCTGACTGCATAGTCGGAATGACCAACACGTCAACAGGTGAAGCGAATGCTCGGGAAATCTATGGCGAGAACGTTGTCGTCATCCCGTACGTGATGCCCGGCTTCGACTTGGCCAGATGCGTGCGCGATCTCTGGCCACAACAGGCTCATTCGGAGACGACGGGCATGGTTCTGCTCAACCACGGCCTCTTCACGTTCGGTGCGTCGACTCGAGAAGCCTATGAACGCCACCTAACCATGATCGCTCAGGCCGAGGACTGGATCGCGGCTCATCCTGAGGCTGCAAAACTGGCTGAGCTTCGCCGGGACGTATCAGGTCATGCCGGTCGGCCGATGATCATGAGCCGACACACCGACGATGATGTCGCCGCCTACGTGCAGCGTGGCGATCTTGCCGATATCGCGACTCGCGGACCGCTGACGCCCGATCATGTCATCCGGACGAAGCGGGTGGCCCAGATCGGCACAGATGTCGCTGCGTACGCGAACGACTACGTCGGCTACTTCGACACGAACAAAGCTCGCAAAACGTCCGAACTGGAAATGCTCGATCCGGCACCCAGAATCATCCTCGATCCCTCTCTCGGGATGCTGACAATCGGCACAACTGCCAACGCCGCCGACATTGCTGCCGACATCTATCACCACACGATTGATGTCGTCACGACGAGCGAGGATCGCCTCGGCGGGTATGTCGCTCTGCCAGCAGCAGACATCTTCGACGTCGAGTACTGGGATCTCGAACAAGCCAAGCTCCGTAGGGAAGGTTCGCCGCCTGAACTGGCAGGCCAGGTCGCCTTGGTGACGGGTGCCGCGTCGGGTATCGGCCGAGCGTGTGCCCGGGAACTACTGGCTCGAGGCGCAGCAGTTGTCGGGCTTGACCTCTCGGAATCGGTAGCCGAGACGTTCACAGGACCTGCCTATCTCGGTATTCGATGTGACGTTTCCGACGCCGAAGCGCAGGCCGCAGCCGTGCATGCCGGAGTCGAGCGTTTCGGCGGCCTCGACATCGTGATCGTGGCAGCCGGAATACTGGGAGCAAGCCAGCGGCTGGACCAACTCGATCTGGACGCATGGCGCAAGACGATGTCGGTGAACGTCGACTCCGTTGCCTCATTGTTCAGCATCGTCGGACCTCTGCTGGCGCTGTCGCCCACCTATGGAAGGGTGATCATGATCGGCTCGAAGAACGTGCCCGCCCCGGGCCGAGGCGCCGCCGCGTATTCCGCCTCGAAGGCCGCCCTGACGCAGTTGGCGAAGGTTGCTGCACTCGAATGGGCCGATGCCGGTGTCCGGATCAACTCCGTTCATCCGGACGCGGTGTTCGATACCGGCCTTTGGAGTGATGAGATCCTGGCAGAACGCGCATCCAACTACGGGCTCACCGTGGAGGAATACAAGACCCGAAACCTGTTGGGGACCGAGGTTGAATCGGCGACCGTCGCGGCGATGGTGGCCTCCATGTGCGGGCCCGCATTTGTCGCGACGACTGGCGCGCAGGTACCGATTGACGGCGGCAACGAAAGGGTGATCTGAATGTCCGATCTCACGCTTCCCCTTCTGGGGATCAAGGCGCGTGACGTCCCCCAACGAGTGGTCGTCGTCGGCGATCCGGCCCGGGCGGCAAAGGTCGCCGAACAGATGGATGGGGTGGACAACCTCGCCAACAGTCGGGAGTACTCGAGCTTCCGCGGCACATACGACGGTGAGACCGTCATGGTTGTGTCCCACGGCGTTGGTGCGGCAGGAGCCGCCGTGTGTTTCGAGGAACTACTCCGTGGTGGCGCTCAAACCCTGATCCGTGCTGGAACGGCTGGCGCCCTGCAGGACCACATCGCTGATGGTTCCTTGGTCATTGCAACCGGCGCCGTCCGAGACGAAGGATTGACCCACCGGCTCGTGCCTGAGACCTTCCCCGCAGTATCAGACCCTGACGTGCTTGTTGCGCTTCGTGATGCTGTCATCGGCGTCGGTTACGAGGCGCAATGTGGCATCTTCCTGACCAGCGATCTGTTCTACCCCCACAAGCCACTCGGAAGTCAGCTCAGCATGTGGAGCAGCGCCGGGGTCATTGCGACCGAGATGGAAGCGTCGGCCCTTCTGGTGTTGGCCTCCCTCCATGGTTGTCGTGCCGGTTCGGTTGCTGTGATCGATGGCAACCCGCTGCGCCGTGACGATCAGGAGAACACGTCCTACGACCCGCACCGCGACATCGTCGACAAGGCCGTTGTTGCCATGATCGAGGCTGCTCTGGTCGCTGTCACCTCGGCACCCGTCGGATGATCGGCAGACCGAACGACTGCGAATGACCAAATGAGCCCACGGCTGGATCTGAAGGAGTTCGCTACTCGCAAGGAGTGGGTTGCGGCTGACCTCCGTCAGCGCGTCGATGCCGGTGAGTGGGGAACAGGGGAACGGCTCCCTTCTGAACACACCCTGATGTCGGAGTACTCAGTGTCGAGAGCGACGATCCGGACTGCGTTGCAGACTTTGGAAGGTCTTGGCTTCACGTCGTCCGTACGGGGGAGCGGGACATTTGTTTTGGGTCGAGCCGATGATCTCGGAGCGATAGATCTCCGCCGCCTCGAATCGTTGTCAGCCACGCTGCGCAGGCATGGCTATGCGCCGTCGATGGAGTATCGCTACGTCGAGGTCAGCGGAGCTTCGGAACGAGTGGCCAGTCGGTTGGCATTGTCGGAAGGCGAACCCGTTCTGGCAGCCGCACGTGCCCTTCGGGCCGACGGCGAGATCGTTGCCTTCTCGTACATCGCCATCCCACTGGAGTTCCTTGGCCCCGACTTTGAACCCGACATGCTCACCGGATCAATATTCGATCTCCTCAAAAGCCGTGGGATAGAGGTCGTCGTTGCTCATACCGGTCTTCATGTCGCCTCCGGTGCGGACATCGGTTGGGGTGAGGTCGACGAGGCAACGCTGTATTTGCTGCTCGACGAGATTCAGATGGACCACACCGGCAGGCGTGTTCTTCATGCGGAGACCTACTTCGTCGAGGGTCGCTTCAACTTTGCGATTACCCGGACGAGGTGATTGACCACGCTCACGTTCAATCAGTAAAATCAAGTTGTCAGACAAGTTGATAGCGGTTCCCGAGGCAAGAGATACGGAGTTGTATTGCGAACGGTTGATTGGGTAGATGGTGGCGTCAGGTTGGTCGATCAGACCCGATTGCCGCAGGATCTCGTGTGGCTCGATGTTCGTGACGTGGCGACGCTGGTCGATGCAATCAAGCGTCTCGCCGTTCGAGGAGCTCCAGCAATCGGTGTCGCCGGAGCATTCGGGATTGCTATTGCCTACTCCGAGGCTGATCCCAAGGCCGACCGAACCAGGTTCGACGACCTGGTCGGTGACATACGCGAGGCCCGACCGACTGCGGTGAACCTGGCAAGACAGGTCGACAGGGTGAACGCTGTCGTTGATCAGGGATATGACGCCGTGCTCGCAGAGGCGAAGCTCATCCGAGACGAAGAACTGGCCGCATCGATTGCGATGGGTAATCGGGGCGCCGACCTCATCGAGTCGCTGGTCGAGCGCCGCCCGATACGAGCTATGACGGTCTGCAATACGGGCGGTCTGGCCGCTGTCGAACGCGGCACTGCGCTGGCTGTCGTCCAGACGCTGCACGAGCGCGGCATCCTCGAAGTCGTCTTGCCCCTCGAAACTCGCCCCCTACTTCAAGGGGCTCGGCTCACGGCTTGGGAACTGCAGCAGATGGGGGCACCGCACGAACTGATCGTCGATTCCGCCGGCCCAGCACTACTTGGTCGCGGCGAGGTCGATGTTGTGCTGGCCGGCGCTGACCGGATTGCCTTGAACGGCGACTCGGCGAACAAGATCGGAACCTTCTCCTTGTCGCTCGGGGCGGACTACGCCGGTGTTCCATTTCTCATCGTCGCTCCCGAATCGACAATTGATCAGAACACAGCTAGTGGCGACGACATCGAGATCGAGCAACGAGATGCTTCCGAGGTCATCGGCTTTCGAGATACCAAGTTTGCTCCCGACAACACCCCGTGTCGGAACCCGGCATTCGATGTCACGCCGGCCAGACTCATCACGGCGATCGTGACTGACACGCGAATCATCGACACCTCGCACGGCGAGACAGCGGCGTTGCGAGAGACCTGATTTGTCCCCGATGATCCGGTATCGCTCTTCCTGTCTTCTCCGCGGTGGGCGGGCGATGGATGTGTTGTCCGACGGTGTTGTCGACGTCGAGGAAGGGGGCATCACCTGGTCGGGCCCCGCTTCTGAAGCCCCAGACTCGGGTGGAGCGGAGGAGATTCGTGTTCCCGGTCTTCTGATGCCGGCGCTCATCAACGGGCACTGTCATACACCGATGGTGCTGTTCCGAGGCGCAGGCGAGGGTCTTCCGGTTGATCGATGGCTCTCGGAGGTCATGTGGCCGCGAGAGTCGAGGCTGACACCGGCTGATGTCCAAGCCGGGATGGCACTCGGCGTGGCCGAAATGTTGACCAACGGAATTGGTACGAGCTCGGAGATGTACTTCCATGCCGATGCGATGGCGGCAGCGGTCGAAGAAGCCAACTTCCGCTCGGTGATCTCCGCCGCGTTCATCGAGGACGATTCCTTCGCTGGGCTCGGATCGGTGGCTGAGCAGATGGATTCGGCGATTTCGTTCAACACGCGCTGCGCCGGTCGTCCGACTGTCTCCGCAGGCCTCGGGCCACATTCGGCCTATGCCCTCGGCGAAGACACACTCGCGTCGATCGGCCGGCTCGCCGCGGAACACGACATGTTGGTCCACATCCACGCTGCTGAGCTTCCTGCCGAGAACGAGATGGTCGGGTCGATGGGGTCAACCGTGATCCAGGTGCTCGACAGCCTGGGTCTGTTGACCTCGCGGACCGTTGTCGCACATGGGATCTGGGTCGACGACGATGACATGGCGATCATGACTGAGCGGGGCGTCGGCGTTTGCCACTGTCCGGTCTCCAACATGGTGCATGCGATGGGTGTTGCTCCCCTCGAGAAGCTGCAGGCGCACGGCATCGATGTCTGTCTGGCAACGGATGGTCCGGCATCTCACTATCGGCTCGATCTCTTCGAGGAGATGCGCTCGGCTCTGCGGATGCATCGACTCTCCTCGGGCGATGCGGGTGTCCTGGCGCCCGTCGACGTCCTACGGATGACAACCGAGACAGCGGCCTCGGTGCTCGGCCTCGATGACCTCGGTCAACTGCGACCCGGATTCCGAGCCGACATGGTTCACCTGGACCTCGATCAGCTGTCGTTCGGCCCGATACTCAGCAATGAAGACATCGTTCCTGCGGTGGTGTGGGGTGGTTCCCGGGCCGCGGTTCGGGATGTCTGGGTCGAGGGTTCGCCGTCGGTTGTCAACGGTGTCCCGATCGGTGCTCCTGTGCACGAACTACGGGCCGAAGTACAGAGTCGTGCGGCCCGATTGGCAAGCCCCTGACCTGATTCTCGATCTATCGTCGCCGACTTGCCTGGGGGTATCATGTAGTCAAGGCACTCGAGCGAATATGCGAGCCTCTCATGGGTATCAGCTCAACAGCCAAGCGGTCGGATTGCACCCGGCGCACCCGGGTGTTGAGCCGCCGCCATCTCATTACAGGGGCGGCTGCGCTGGCTGCTGCGGGGGTATTGTCTGCCAGCGCTGCCAGGTCCGACCAACTCGCGAGGCTGCTGCGAGTAGAAGGCGATATCGGCTTCTGGTCCGGTGTTACCGCCTCAGAATCTGGCGTGCGTGGTGAGATGGTTCAGGTTCACCCGCCACCACCACCGCCCGAACACTGGCTCCCCGGTCAGTTCATAACTCACGTCGACGTGGTGGGTCGTCGGATGGCCCTCACATTCGATGACGGCCCGTCGCCCTACAACACGTACAGCGTGCTCCAGACATTGTCGAACTACGGCATCAAGGCAACGTTCTTCCTCGTTGGTGTCAATGTCCGAGCTTTCCCCACGATTGCCCGCCACATCGCCGAGGCCGGTCACGAGCTCGGGAACCACAGCATCTATCACACGCCCTATACCTCCTACGGGCTGGCAAGTCAGATCGCAGGCAATCAGGTGATCATTCGCGACGCGACCGGAGTGACGCCAGTGGTTCATCGTGCTCCCGGGCTCACGAAGGGCAGCGCAATCTTGAACAGCTGTGCTGCCAGCGGCTTGTACGAGGTGCACACGCACATGTCGACGTTCGACTGGCACTCTCCCAGGCACCCGGCTTGGCAACTCATCAATGAGTTCATCCGCTATCACCGCAACGGAGCAATCCCGATCTACCACGACGGCGGAGGTAGGCGCCCGACCCCCGACGCCCTGCCCGGAATCATCGACTACGCCAAGAGCGTCGGCTACACCTTCGTGCCGGCTACCGAGTTGGTCAATTCGGGGACGCCTCTTCCGGCCACGTTCGGCTACGCGTTGAGCTTGGAATCCGCGGCTCTCGACGAGATGCCCGATATGGCGGGCTACGAGTATGACTACGACGCGGAGGCTGAGTTGATCGCAATCCTCGATCGGGATGACCTCGGGCTCAAACAAGTTGATCGGAGCCGCATCGTCGACGTGCTGGCCGATATCGAAGCCGCCAAGCTCGACTGAAGTCGGCTCAGCGAAAGCGGCGGAAGAACGTCCTGAGCTCTTCGACGAAGACCTCAGGAACCTCGAACGCGGCGAAGTGTCCACCCTTGTCGTGTTCGCTCCAGTGTTGAATGTCGGTAAACGCGCTTTCAACCCAATGTCGAACCGGTGGCACGATCTCTTTCGGGAAGACCGCAAACCCCGATGGGATGTTCACCGTATGGCGTGTGCCGGAGCCGAAGCTCTCCCAGTACAACCTGGCTGACGATGCGCCGTTGCCGTTGATCCAATACAGCATGATGTTGTCGATCAACTCATCGCGACTGAGAACGTTCTCAGGGTGTCCGTCGCAGTCGGTCCATGCCCAGAACTTCTCGAGTATCCATGCCGCCTGGCCTGCCGGCGAGTCCACGAGGCCATATCCGACAGTTTGTGGCCGAGTGGCTTGCTCCTTGGAGTACCCGGAATCCCATTGGGCGTAGTACGTGATGCCGTCGAGAGCGCGCTGCTCTTCGGCGGTGGGCTCTCCGTCGATCTTCGGCCTGGCGCCCATGGCGAGGGTGAGGTGGATAGCGGCGCAGTGCTCGCTGTCGGTCGCGCCGATCGCAGTCGTAACGGCAGAGCCCCAGTCACCCCCTTGGGCGACGTAACGGTCGTAGCCCAACCGACTCATCAGTTGCGCGAACACGTCAGAGATCTTGTCCACGCCCCACCCGGTCGACTCGGGTTTACCGGAGAATCCGAACCCAGGCAGCGATGGGGCGATGACGTGGAAGGCGTCTGCGGCATCGCCCCCGAAAGCCGTGGGGTTGGTCAGCGGCTCGATGATCTTGTGGAACTCGACGATCGAGCCTGGCCATCCGTGTGTGATCAGAAGCGGCAGCGCGTCGGGGTGGGGTGAGCGGACGTGGACGAAGTGAAGATCGAGTCCGTCGATGACTGTCGTGAACTGATCGAACCGGTTGAGGGCCACCTCGCGGGCTCGCCAGTCGTAGCCGTCGGCCCAGTAGGCGCACACGGCCTGGACGTAGGACAGGGGCGTACCTTGCGACCAATCGTCCACGAGTTCGGCTTCAGGCCACCTCGTTGCCAATAGCCGGCGGCGGAGATCCGCCAGGAGTTCATCGGAAACATCGATCGTGAACGGAGTGATTGCTGTGCCGGCGGACATGATTGTCAGCCTGCGTTCGCGGCGGGGCCATCGCTGGCCGGACCGGCAAACAGCTGTGCTTTCTCCATCCAGTCGCGGGCGGAGGCTCCGGTGACAACTAGACCGGTGTCGTCGACATGGCGTCGCTGAGTTGTCACGAGGCAGAAGTCCTCAGCCAATCCAACGATCGACTCGGCTGCATCATCGGGTCCGAATGCCCAGACGTCTCCGGATGGAGATGTGAGTTCGACCCGAATCGGGGTGTCGGGCACGTCCATGCCGCGGTTGATGTATGTCCAGCCCCTGGTGATGTAACCGAGTTGTGCAATGTGACGAAGGCGGTCTGTTGCCGTGCGCTCGGCGTCGATTGTGTCAACGATGTCTTGGCCGTGGGCCCAGGCTTCCATGAGCCGGGCGGTCAGGAACGACTTGGCTCCCATCGACGGGCCGTACCACTCGACGCGGGTGTCGTTGTCCAGCGTTGACGCCACCTTCGCCAGTGCGGATCGGTTGGCTCGCCATTGGGCGAGGAGGGCCTCTATCGAGATGGATCGGTAGTGGCTTAGTAGAGCATCGTCGACATCCGATTCGTCGCCAGAGCTCATCAGCTCGACGAGTTCCTCGGTCTTGTCCGCGAATCCCTGCGGGTTCTCAATAGCGAGGCCGGCAGTGCCATCGAAATAGGTGAGGTGAGCAATCTGGTCGGCCACCGACCAGCCAGGGCTGGGAGTTGCCATACCCCACTGTTCGACCGTCAGGTGGGCGACGACATCGTCGAGTGATTGCTGTTCAGCGATGAGGTCCTCGAGAATTTCACTGACATCCATGACTTGACAGTACTTCGGCGCCGCCCAACGTTCGATTCTGGGTCGTCCGTACAGGCTCCACTACGGTGAGCGCGGTGACACTCGGGACCGTTATCCATAGTCGGCTCGACATGAACTCGACCGAGTACCGAGAGAACCTGGCTGCCATGGAGGCGCTCTGGGACGAGGTCGCGGTCGAGATGGCGCAAGTGCCCAGCATCGGCGGTCAGCGCTACGTTGATCGGCACCGGCGGCGCGGCAAGATGCTCGTGCGTGAGCGCATCGAGGCATTGATCGACGCGAATAGCGCCTTCCTCGAACTAAGCCCACTTGCAGCGTGGGGAACTCAAGACCCCATCGGGGTGGGCTCGGCGTGTGGGATCGGTGTCATCGAAGGGGTTGAGTGCGGAATAATCGGTTCCGACATGACCTACCGCGGTGGGTCTGCCAACCCGACATCGTGGAAGAAGTCGGCACGGTTCTACGAAATTGTCAGGGAGAACCGACTTCCACTGATAATCCTCAATGAGTCGGCCGGCGCCGACCTGCCACGGCAGGCCGACCTGTTCATCCAGGGAGGCGGAAGCTTCCGAGATATCACGCAACTATCGAAGCTCGGTATTCCGACGATCACGATGGCCTTCGGTCCGAACACGGCTGGCGGCGCCTACACGCCGGCGATGAGTGACTACACGGTGTTCGTCAAGGGTCGCGGTACCGCCTATCTGGGTGGTCCGCCGTTGGTCAAAATGGCGATCGACGAGATCGTCGACGAAGAGACCCTCGGTGGAGCCGAGATGCACTCGCGGACGAGTGGGTTGTCCGACTACCTGGCCGTTGACGAGATGGACGCCCTCCGCATCACTCGAAATATCGTGCGCCACCTGGGCTGGAAGAAATTGGGCCCTGGCCCGACGGTGCCAGCGGACCCGCCGCTCTACGACCCTGCTGAGCTGCTCGGTTGCGCATCGGCTGATGTGCGTATTCCGTTCGACATCCGCGAGGTCCTGGCCCGGCTTCTCGACGGCAGTCGCTTCGAAGAATTCAAGTCGCTCTACGGTGACAAGTTGGTGTGCGGCTGGGGTTCTATCTGCGGCTTCCCGGTCGGAGTCATCGGCAACAACGGCATCCTCTTTTCCGAGGAGGCGAAGAAGGGGGCGCAGTTCATTCAGCTATGCAACAAGACTGATACTCCGCTCGTCTTCTTGCACAACATCACCGGTTTCATGGTCGGTTCGAAGGCCGAGCAGGGCGGCATCATCCGCAACGGTGCGAAGATGATCAACGCCGTCTCCAACTCAACGGTCCCGCACTTCAACTTGATGGTCGGAGCGAGCTACGGAGCCGGCAACTACGGGATGGCAGGCAAGGCATACGACCCGCGGTTCATCTTCTCTTGGCCGAATCATCGTATTGCCGTGATGGGTCCGAAACAGCTTGCGGGCGTCATGGAAATCGTCGCTCGTAATGCCGCGGCCGGACGCGGGCTCGAAGTGGATGAGGAGGCACTGGCGGCTCAGAGCGCCGGCCTGGAAGCCCAGATCGAACACGAGTCAACGGCGCTGTATTCGACAGGCCGTCTGTGGGACGACGGCATCATTCACCCCGCTGATTCACGCACAGTTCTCGGGATAGCGCTTTCCGCCGTACACAGCAACGACGTGCAAGGCGCAACCGAATACGGCGTGTGGAGGCACTGATGGCCGACGACAGAATCATTCGTCCGATCAACCGACTGTTGATCGCCAACCGCGGTGAGATCGCGGTGCGGATCGCCACAACCGCACACCGAATGGGGATCGACACGGTAGGTGTCTACTCCGAGCCCGATGCCAGTGCGCTGCATGTCAACACGGTCGACGTTGCCATTGCTCTCGGCGGAGCGACAGCGGCCGAGTCGTATCTGCGCGGTGATGCAGTAATACAGGCGGCGCTCGACAATGGTGCCAATGCGATACACCCCGGTTACGGGTTCCTCGCAGAGAATGCGGAGTTTGCGCAGCAGGTCATCGATGCCGGGATCATCTGGGTCGGCCCGACCCCTGAGCAGATTGCGCTGCTCGGTGACAAGGTTGCTGCCAAGCTCGCGGCGCTCGAGGCCGGCGTGCCCACCACTGTGATGATCGAGGTCGTCGATGGCGGCGTGGCGGCGGGGATCAGCGTTTCGTATCCGGCGCTCGTGAAGGCCGCCGCTGGTGGTGGCGGGCGAGGAATGCGAGTCGTGCGGTCTGCAGACGATCTGGCTGATGCCGTGCAGGCGGCCTCGCGGGAAGCGCAGTCGGCGTTCGGTGATGGCGCGGTGTTCATCGAGCCGTATCTCGAACGGGGGCGTCATGTCGAGGTGCAGATCATCGGTGATGCGTACGGGAATGTCGTGCATCTGGGAGAGCGCGAGTGCTCGATTCAGCGCAGAAATCAGAAGGTCATCGAAGAGTCGCCATCGGCCGGAATTTCTGCCGAGACCAGGACGGCGCTCTGTGACGGTGCGCTTGCGTTGGCTCGCCACGTGGGTTACCAGAATGCCGGCACCGTCGAGTTCATGGTTGGTGAAGATGAAACCATCACCTTCCTCGAGGTGAACACGAGGCTCCAGGTGGAGCATCCGGTCACCGAGGCTGTCACGGGAGTCGACCTGGTGGAACTCCAACTGAGTGTCGCTGCCGGTGAGTCCCTGCCGCTGACGCAGACCGACGTGGTGATCGACGGTCACGCGATCGAGGTACGTGTCGTTGCCGAAGACCCTGCGGCTGGTTGGATGCCGTCGACTGGCGGCATCGGGCAATTCGTGGTCGGTGAGGGTGTCCGAGTCGACACCGGAGTCGTGGCCGGCTCGGAGATATCGCCGAACTACGACTCGTTGGTTGCGAAAGTGATCGCTCACGCTCCGACTCGTGAGGGTGCCGCCAGGAAACTTGCACGTGCTCTGAGGGCAACGCAGATCACCGGCATCCGCACCGACGTCGAGACGCTGATCGCAATCCTTTGCGAACCGGACTACCTCGCGGCCAAAACCCCGACGGCCTACCTGTCTGAACACCGCGAGGTGCTTGATCCATCCGGTCCGGTGGGAGACGATCGCGTTGCGCTGTTGTTAGGCGCGGTCTTCGCTATCGAGCAGCGCGATCGTGCCAATGATGCGGTGGAGTCGTTTGCTCCTTCAGGTTGGCGGAACCTCCGTACGCAGGGACAACGCCAGATTTGGCAGTGTGGAGACGATGCGGCCGATGGCGTCGGGCATCACGTCGAGTACGTGATGACGTCGCACTGGGAATCGGGGGGTGAGTCCGCCACGGGGGCGATTGTTCGGCTCGGCCCATGGCCGACTCCAGACGAGGAGGGCGTGCTGTCCACCGATGATCGGCGTGTGGTTACCATTCGCCTGCTCGAGCGTGGGCTTCATCGCCAGGTGATCGAGGTTGACGGCCGACGCCAGGCCGTCGGCATAGCCGTCGACGAACACGGCGAAACTGCCGAGCCAACGGTGCATACCGTGAGCCCGGCGGGGGCACTGTCGTGGTCGCTGGAACCAAAGTTCGTGCTGCACGATGCTGAGACATCGGGCAGCGGACCAGTCTGTCCGCTGCCTGGAACTGTGATCGCAGTCCACGTCGCGGCGGGTGATGAGGTTGCGGATGGCCAGGTTTTGATGGTTGTTGAGGCGATGAAGATGGAACACAAGATCACCGCTTCCGGCGACGCAACGGTTGCCGAGGTTCGTTTTGCCGTCGGCGACCGAGTTGATACGGGCGACTTGCTCGTGGCTCTTGACACCGGCGACACGCCGGCCGAGGAATAGCTCCTCTCCAACTACCCGGAGGTCTCCGTGACTGATCCAATCCGAATTGCGAACTGCTCGGGGTTCTTCGGCGACCGCCCGAGCGCGGCTCTGGAAATGGTCGACGGTGGACCGATCGACGTGCTCACCGGTGACTGGCTCGCGGAGTTGACGATGTTGATCCTGAGTCGAATCCGCGCCAAACGTCCGGGTTCGGGCTATGCCCGGACCTTCGTATCGCAGATGGAGCAGGTGATGGGAACCTGCCTCGACCGCGGGATACGGGTGGTGACCAATGCTGGTGGGCTCGATCCTGACGGGTGTGCGGATGCAGTCGCCGAGGTGGCCTCCAAGCTCGGTTTGTCCCCGACCATCGCCTACGTGAACGGCGATGACCTCCTGCCGCGGGTCGTGGAGTTGATGGAGTCCGGCTCTCTCGCGCCGTTTGCCGATGGTGTTGATCTCGGAGATCCGTCGAGGTACCTGACTGCTAACGCCTACCTGGGTTGCTGGGGAATCGTCGAAGCGCTCACCGAGGGCGCAGACATCGTCATTACCGGCCGAGTCACTGACGCGGCGGTGGTCTGTGGACCTGCTGCCTGGCACCACGGATGGGCCCGCGACGACTGGGATCAGTTGGCTGGTGGTGTCGTTGCCGGTCACATCATCGAGTGCGGTGCGCAGGTGACTGGGGGTAACTACTCGTTCTTCCACGAGATCGACGGCCGCGAAGACGTTGGCGGGAAGGCCCGGTTCGGGTTTCCGTGGGCAGACATTTCTGCTGATGGGTCATCGGTGATCGGCAAGCACGACGGGACCGGGGGAGCGGTGAATGTCGGAACTGTCACATCACAACTGCTGTATGAAATCGGAGGCCCCGAGTATCTGGGGCCCGATGTGACGGCTCGGTTCGACACGATTCAGGTCGAAGAGGTTGGGACCGATCGGGTACTTGTGTCAGGAATCCGGGGTCAGGCTCCTCCCTCGACTTTGAAGGTGGCGATGAACGAACTGGGCGGCTTCCGAAACTCGTTCACGGTCGCGCTGACCGGTCTCGACATCGACGCCAAGGCCCGCTTTGCCCAAGCGGCATTCTGGGATGCATGCCCTTATGAACCTGAGAATTTCGACTCCATCGTGAGTCGGGTGGTCCATACGAACAAGACCGATCCGGAAACGCAGGAAGAGGCGACCGCGATCTGGCGCGTGACTGTTAAGGATCAGGACGAGCGCAAGGTCGGGCGAGTGTTCTCTGACGCCATGATCCACACCGTGCTTGCCGGGATTCCTGGAATGTATGGCCTCGGTGGTGGACCGGGTCCGGGAACGCCCTTCGGCGTCTATCGCCCGGCGACAGTTCCCTCGAATTTGGTACCGCAGTACGTCCACGTCGGCGGTCGCGACACGGTGATGATCGACTCTGTAGCACCAACGGGTGGAGCGTTGGAGGTCGAACTGATTGCACCTGACATTGTTCCTGGTGGCCCTACGGTGGAGGTGCCGCTCGGCCAATTCTTGGGGACACGTTCGGGTGACAAGGGCGGCGATGCAAATATCGGTGTGTACGCGCGGTCTGATGCAGCCTGGTCGTGGCTCGACAACGAATTGACGGTCGGTCGGCTACGTGAGCTTCTCCCCGAGACTGCCGACCTCACCATCGATCGCTTTCGGTACCCCAAGCTCCGGTCGTTGAACTTCTTGGTTCGCGGGCTCCTCGACGAAGGGGTAGCGGCGTCGACCAGGCAAGACGCTCAGGCAAAGGCGCTCGGCGAATGGCTCCGCTCCCGCGTCGCCACAGTGCCCGAAGCGGTTCTCGCCGACGACTGAGCTCACCCCAACTCGTGATCTTTTACCGACGAGACGTCGGTAAAAGATCACGAGACCAACTTTCTAGGCGGGGAGGCCGGCGAGGAAGTCCACGATCGCTTCGTTGACCGGTTCGGGGTTGGTCAGGTTGGCCGCATGTGCGCCGCTGACCTTGACCACGCCGTCGCAGCCCGGAAGCGACTCAGCCATCTGTTCAGCATCTTGCATGCTGAGCCCGGTGTCTTCGGTGCCGTGAACGGCGAGTGCGGGACACGTGATCTCGACGAGTCGGCCAGAAATGTCGTCGCGGTCCATCATGCATTTGGCCGGTTGCTCGATCAGTTCTTTGTCACGGGCCTGCCACTTGGAGATCCACTTGGGGCTCTCCACGGGATCATCGATGATGACCGACGCCACCACCGAAGCGAGGTCATCAACAGGGCCATCTCTGAGCCAGATGTGGATCATCGCCTCGTTCCCGCCTTTCTTCTCGTCATCATCGAGTGCCGTTTGAGTGTCGAGCAGGACCAGCGCTCGCACGCGGCCGGGGGCGAGGAGCGCGGCGCGCATCGACAGCCAGCCACCCTGGCTCATTCCGCCGAAGACAGCCTGATCGATCCCGAGGTGGTCGAGAAGGCTGATCGCATCGCGTGCCGAGTCCCAGTAGTCGAAGGGCGTGCCATCGAACGTCGTCTCGCCGAATCCGCGCTCGTCCCAGGTGATGACTCGGTAGTTCTCGCGCAACGCGTCGACCTGGGGTGCGAACATCTCGTGGTCCATCAGGAATCCGTGCGACAGGATCACGGCGGGGCCTTCGCCGCCGGTGTCCTCGAAGTAGATGTTCTGGCCGTTTATCTCAGCGTGCGGCATGAAACGACAGTAGTTGGGCCGCAGCGCTGCCAAATTCAGCTTCGTCTGTGGGCTACCAGAATCAGAAGGTTGGCATCCGCCCGGATCTGATCAGCCGAGCACGAGGTCGGCAAAGATCGGTAGCGCCATTGCCGGCCCCCCGACAAGGAATTCGGTGATGCATGTTTCGCGCCACTTGTCGAGTTCGTCGCGGATCTTGTCGGGTGGTCCGACGAGGGCTACGTCTTCGACCATAGCGAGGGGGATGGCGGCGGCTGCCTCCTGCTTCTTGCCTTCGAGATAGAGGGCCTGCACTTTGTCGGCGACGTCGGCGTAGCCCATGCGGGCGAACACCTCGTAGTGGAAGTTGGCGCCTTTGGCGCCCATTCCGCCCGCATACAGCGCGAGGAACGGGCGGATCATGTTGGCACATTCCTCGACGTCGTCGCCAGGGATCAGCATGACAGTGGCCGTCACCTCGAAGCGATCCTTCTTGGTCGCGTCACCTGACGCATCGAAGCCCTGCTGTAGGCAGTCACGGTAGAACTTGTCATCCTTTGGCGAGAAGAACAGTGGGAGCCAGCCATCGCAGATCTCGGCGGACAACGCAACATTCTTCGGGCCTTCAGCTGCCAGGTAGATCGGGATCTCGTTTCGGAGGGGGTGCACTGTCGACTTCAGAGGCTTGCCGAGATTGGCTCCGCCGTCGAGTGGCATGTCGAAGAACTGGCCGTGGTACTCGACCGGTTCATCACGGGCGACGATTTTGCGGATGATGTCGACGTACTCGCGGGTCCGCGCCAGTGGCTTGGGGTATGGCTGCCCGTACCAGCCCTCGACGACCTGCGGGCCAGACGCGCCGAGCCCAAGGATGAAGCGGCCGTTCGACAGGTGATCCATCGTTATTGTAGCCATCGCCGTTGTTGCGGGAGTGCGTGCCGACATCTGCATGATGGCGGTGCCGAGCTTGAGCTTCTCCGTCGACGCTCCCCACCATGCGAGTGGTGTAAGGGCGTCGGATCCGTACGCCTCGGCGGTCCACACCGAGTTGAACCCGAGCTTCTCCGCTTCTTTCACCGCGTCGAGGGCGCCCGGAGGCGGCCCCGCCGACCAGTAGCCAGTGTTGTACCCGAGCTTGATGTCTCCCATGAGTACGAACACTACGAGACTCAACCGCCGCGATCCCCTTCTCCGGTGAGCTTGGCCGCGGACAGGTCGCGCTCAAGCTCACCGGAGAGGCAGGTTGGGTTCTTGCGGTGAGCTTGGCCGCGGACAGGTCGCGCTCAAGCTCACCGGAGAGGCATGATGGTGGGGTGGGTGCGTCGCCGGATGATCGTTTGGTCGTGACCGATGCCGTACGTATTCCTCGGTACGAGCTCGATATCAAGTTCAGCGCGTCGGGGGGACCGGGGGGACAACACGCGAACAAGGCGGCGACCCGTGCGGAGTTGACCTTCGTAGTGGAGACTTCCTCGGCGTTCACCGATGAGCAGCGACGTCGCGTTATTGCGAAGTTGGGCCCTGTTGTCAGAGTGGTGGCTGACGATGAACGCTCGCAGGTTAGGAACCGCGCTCTCGCGGAAGAACGACTGGCGAGCAAACTTCAGGGAGCGCTTCACGTCCAGCGGCGGCGACGTGCAACGCGCCCGACACGAGGGTCACAACGACGTCGAGTTGACGCGAAGAAGCAGCGCAGCCAGGTCAAACGCAACCGGCAGAAGCCGGGCATCGACGATTAGTCCCTCGACTCAGGGGTCAACTCAATGGATCAACCGCGGTTGCTCCGAGTGACTCGGCCACGATTGCATTGGCGTATTCACCATCCAC
>JADWMG010000151.1 GCA_015767405.1 Actinomycetota bacterium | reverse complement strand
GTACTGTCATTCCCCCGCGATCTCTGGGTTACGATCGCTGGCCGATCCAGCAAACAGCGGATCAATGTGGCATACGACCGCGACAATCCGCAGAAGTTGATCGACACGATCTATCAGAACTTCGGGATCACCACTGATCACTTCGTCCAGGTCGACTTCTGTGCGTTCAAGACGTTGGTCAACGCTGTTGATGGCGTGGCCGTTCCGTTCGAAGCGCCGGTCCGCGATGTGGCTACTGGACTCAACGTCCCACAAGCTGGATGCTTCACGTTCGACGGCGACCATGCCCTCGCCTACGTTCGCTCTCGCAAACTGCAGACATTCACAGAAGAGGGCGAATGGGTGACTGACCCGACTTCGGACCTTGGCCGAATATCGCGGCAACAAGATTTCCTCCGGCGCACCGTCTCACGACTCCTATCGAAGGGCGCGTTCAATCCCGACGTCGCTGGCGGGCTCATCGAGACCAGCTCCGAGTACATCGTCACCGACCCCTCACTGACGCCACGCAAAATGCTCGAGTTCGCTGGTGTCATGAGCAGGGTCGACCCGACCCAGATCACGACCTATCAAGTCGAAGCTCAAGGAAAGATCATCCAAGGGAACTCCGTACTCGTACCAACGATCGAGGGCGACAACATGCAAGCGATCCTTGCAATCTTCCGGGGGCAGGCGATCCTCGGTGACGTCATCGAGCAGGTCTTCGAAACCACGGTGCCAGACACAGACGAACCGTCTTTGGCGACTCCCGACCCCGATGACGCTCCCGCCGCCGTGACGACACTGCCGACGGTCCAGGCCGACGAGAACGACAAAGGCGTCGTCCCCGACGACACAATCATCTGCAACTGACTTGCGGTTAGCTTCGCCGCGGACAGGTCGCGCTCAAGCTCACCGGAAAGGGTTAGGTGTCGAGCACTCGGGCGAGAGCTGCGGCAGAGTCGGAAGGGCCTGACACGGCCGTGACCCGTGCACCTGTCTCACGCGCCAGATCGATGGCTTCTACATCATCTGATTCAGGAGCAATGATGACCAACTCATCTAGTTGGCGCGCAACAGCAACGATGTCGCCCGGCACCGTCGCTCGACAATCCGACAGCAGGATCACGATTTTGCGCCCCGCTCGCGAGCGAGCCAACTGGTCAGTCGCCGCTGTAAGCGCGCCAGCGACATCGGTGGTTCCGAAACCGCGGAGCGCCAAGACCGAATCGACAACTCGCTCATTCGACTTCACCGCATCCTGTGACTTCGCGGCGATCACGTCCTTGCCGAACGACAGCACCGAGTAGTCGTCCGGGGCCCGCCAGGCAACGGCTGCGGCTGCAACTGCGGCTGTCGCCAGTGGCCGGCCGGTCATCGAGCCGCTGCGATCGACAAGCAGGCAGATTGCGGTACCGGGCGTCGACCACGCGCGCACCCGCAGGTCATCTGGATCGATGGCCACGTCACCGGCTCGCGAGGCGACCAATGCATCGATACTGGCGTCAACATCGAGGTCGCCTCCGTCCGGGCGATAACGCTGGGTACGAAGTTGTCCGACGCCACGCGGTCTTGCTGGCCCACGACGAGCAATATCGAGGAACAACCTGCCGGCCAACCTCCGTGCAAGATCACGGAGCTTCTGGTCGGTTGCTCCTGTGAGATCCGCTAGCAGAGCCAAAGTGTCGTCTGGGTCGTCCTCCATCGAGGACTCGAGCGCTTCCTCGTCGAGTTCACCCACTTCGGGAGAGATCTCCTCGAAAATCGGGTTGCGTTCCAGCGCTCTGCGCGATGTTGTCTTGCGGCGCGCCTTGGCAACCTCCTCCTCGGCCTCGTCGCCCTCCTTCGTCTGCGGGGGCGCCGTCAGCGAGCCGTTGTTGCCCCGATCGGGGCTGTTCCTTTTCCCTCGCTTCTCCCTCCGTCGTCGGCCTTTCGTCCGAACACGGATACCCAAAGCTCACGGACGATGTCTTCCGTCGATCGCGACGTTCCCTCCCGCAACCGCACGCGCCCCGATAGCGCAACGAGCGCGGCATCGAGCGATACGTCACCTGCGGAAGGGCTCGAACCACGGACGGTAGCCAACGAATTCGCTACCGCACACATGTCAATTGCGCCGCGAACCGACGAACCCACGCGCAGGTCTGAGTGTGTGCGAGTCAGCCGGACCAGTTCGACGACCTGTTCGACCCACTTCGGGTCCAGCGCAGCCTCAGAGGATTCACGCTCGGTGATCTCTTGTTCGTCAGCGGAAGATTGGTAGTCGACGGCGAGACGGCACACACGGTCGTACACCGCCCCCGAGATGCGTGCGGTTCCGATCGCGTCAAACGGATTCATTGCGGCAACGAGACGAAAGCCTGGTGCGGCGGCCAGCCGACCGAGCCGCGGTACGTGCAGTTCGCCCTCGCTCATCACGGTGATGAGCACATTGAGAGTCTCCTCCGGCACGCGATTGATCTCCTCGATGTAGAGCAGCGAACCATCACGCAGAGCAGCCGCCAGCGGTCCATCGACGAACACCTCAGGGTCATACCCTTCGGCGAGTACGCGGGCGGGGTCGAAGTGACCGATGAGCCGCGCCGGTGTCAACTCGGCATTGCCCTCGACGAACTCGAAACCGACACCAAGTTCATCCGCGATCGAGCGTAGGAGGGTGGACTTACCAGTGCCAGGAGGCCCTTCGATAACGATGTGGCGACTCGCGACAAGCGCTGCAACAACAAGCTCGATCTCGCGCCGGCGGCCGACGACCGCCTCGCCTATCCGCTCTACAAGCATCGCCGGATCAACCTGGGCCTCAACCATGCACAATCACACCACGAATGTTCTCTCCGTCACGCATCGCCTGATAGCCAACATTGATCTCATCGAGTGCGTAACGCTTCGTGATCAACTCGTCGAGTTTGAGATGGCCGTCGCGATACAGATTCAGGAGTTTCGGAATATCAACCCGCGGATTGAGCGAACCGAAGATCGCTCCCTTGATCTCCTTGTTCCACATCGCAAGTTCGAACAGGTTGACCGACGACTCAGTCTGCGTCACCGGAGCGACTGCGGTTACAACAATCGTGCCTCCCTTGCCTGCCAGTGCGGTGCCGAGCGCCATCAGATCGCCGTACATGACGCCGGGTGTCATGATCACCTGATCGGCCATCATGCCTGCAGTCACGTCTTGCACCGAGGGGAAAGCTTCCTCCATCGAGGAGTACGCGTGAGTCGCGCCGAACTCCATCGCCTTCTCCCGCTTGAACTCGACGGGGTCGATCGCAATGACGTGGCGGGCACCAGCCATCGCCGCACCCTGCACGGCGTTGATTCCGATGCCACCGATTCCCACGACGACGACGGTGTCGCCGGCGCCAACAGCAGCTCGACTCGTTGCCGAACCCCAACCTGTCGCGACTCCACATGAGACCAAGGCGACTGCCTCCATCGGGAGGTCACTGTCAACCTTGATCACCTGAGTCTCGGCCACACAGGAGAACTGCGAGAACGTCCCGAGGTTGGCCATCAGGTTGAGTTCTGTATCGCCCACCCGATGCCGGCTCGTTCCATCGGTGGCCATACCTTTCTGGAACGCTCCGCCGCCGCCGTCACATAGGTTCTGCCTGCCGGTGGAGCAGTAGCGACATCGGCCACACGCAGGAATGAACGAAGCCGATACATGATCACCCACGGCAACGGTGTCGATCCCCGGGCCAAGCTCTACGACGACGCCTGCGCCCTCGTGGCCACCAAGCATCGGGAAGAACTCGTCGATGCCCATCAACGGCCATACTTCTTCCGGGGGAACCATGTCGCCGGTAACAAGATGCTCGTCGCTATGACAAAGCCCGGCGGCCTTCCACTCCACCACGACTTCGCCCGCCTCAGGCGCGTCGACTTCGATCTCCTCGACCTGCCAGTCCTCCCCGACGGCGTGTAAGAGAGCCGCGCGACTCTTCATTCTGTCCCCATTTCCGATTGTCCTTGTTCGGACGATAGAGCCGCCCAGCCGCGTTCTCGTGAACTTCTGTCGACGTCTCGTCGGTAATAGTTCACGAGAACGTTGGTTCTGAGACTGTCAGTCGTAGACGAGGACGCCGCGAAGGTTCTTTCCGTTGCGCATGTCTTCGAATCCCTGGTTGATCTCGTCGAGGGTGTACGTATTCGTGACGAGCGTGTCGAGATCGAGTTGACCTTGGGTATAGAGCTCGAGTAGCTGTGGAATGTCTTTGCGAATGTTCGCCGACCCGAACAACGATCCGATGATCTGCTTCTCGAACAGTGTCAGAAAGGCCCCCGGCACGGCCATGGAAGGCTCCACAGTCGGGTGAATGTTCGTGACAACGATCTTCGAGCGCTTCCCACCGAGGTGGAACGCCTCGCCCAGAGCATCGCCGTTGCCGACGCCCATCGTCATGATCACCTTGTCGAAGCCGCGGCCCCACGTGGAGTCGCCAAGCTGTTCCATCGCCTCGGCGATCGACGAGTAAGTATGCGTGGCTCCGAGCTCCATTGCTTTCTCACGCTTGAACTCGACGGGGTCGATCGCCGCGATAACCCGAGCGCCGGACAACTTGGCACCCTGAATCGCGTTGGCTCCGATTCCTCCCGCGCCAACGACAGCAACGAAGTCACCAGGCGACACCTCGGCTGCATAGACCGCAGATCCCCACCCGGTCACGACGCCGCAACCGAGTAGGCAAGCACGATCGAGCGGGAGGTCTTTGTCGATCTTCACAACACTCGATTCGTGCACAACTGTGTGGTTCGCGAACGTGCCAAGCAGACACATCAAGCCGAGGTCTTCTCCATCTTTTGTGTGATGGCGAGCCGTCCCGTCAGTGATCTGACGACCGGTTGGGAATGCTTCACCACCCACGTCACAGAGATTGGAGTGACCCGAGGCGCAGCTCGGACAGCGACCGCAAGCAGGTATAAACCCGAAGACGACGTGATCGCCGGGTTCGAGACCAGTGACGTTTGGGCCAACTTCCATGACGATCCCGGCGCCTTCATGCCCGCCGATGAGCGGTGGATCGGGCGTCGCGCCCGCGAGGTCGCCAGTGACGAGATGCTCGTCGGAGTGACACATGCCAGATGCCTTCATCTGGACGAGAACTTCGCCAGATTTCGGCGGATCGAGTTCGATCTCCTCGACGCTCCACTCCTGATTGATTCCCCTGAGAACTGCCGCTTTCGTCTGCATGCCAAGACTGTAGATCAGGTGTCAATGCCTATTTGTATCGACCGCTGCCGCTACTCAACGGGGAAGAACGCGGACCTCTATGAACTGATCAGACGGCATCCATGCCTCGATGTAACCCTGAACGTCGCTGCGGCTGATGCGCGAAACCAATACCACCTGATTCAAGAAGTCATCGAACGATGCGTTACCTGCTGGATCAACGAGCACGTTCAACACCTCGTCGTTGATCTGCGGGTTGTTGAAGAGATCGAGCTGCTGGCTAACCCCTTCGGTCGCCGCCATGTACTCACTCTCGGATGGGCCGCTCACCCGCAGGTCGGCAATCTGCTCCAACACGGCACCGGACACATCGTCGATGAGTTCCGGGCCCGTCGTGTTCGAGATGTAGGTCTCGGCGAACGGTGTTGCCCCAGGTGTGACCTGAACGATGGAGAACGGCGAATACGACTCCCCCAACTCCTCTCGGATCGTGTCGGTCAGTCGTGCGGTGACCACCTCTTGCACGATCTGTGCTGCAACGTCGTCACGCCTGTCGGTCGTCGCCGGGGCCGTGAAGAGGAACGACACGCTGGCCTGCGCCCCCTCACCAGCGTTGGTCTGCTCGACTACAACACCATCAGGGGGCGGAGGTTCGACCACAACCGGTTCGTCCGTGCGACCGGTGGCGGGGAGTGTCCCGAGGTACTGACGGGACAGCTCGATCGCTTCGTCGATATCGAAGTCACCACTGAATGCGAACGAGAAATCTGACGCATCGCCGAATCGATCACGGAAAACCCGCTCGACGTCGTCGCCTTCCACCGTCGCCAGCGACTCCACAGTCGGCAGCAGAAAACGTGGATCGTCGTAGCGAGCGTCGAGCAGCGTGACGAACTCCGCATAACTCGGATCGATCGACGGGTCAGCGGCATACGGAATTTCGTCGTCTAGATACTGCTCTACCGCAACCGGGTCGACTCGTGGCTCCGTCATCGCCAGATGGATGAGTTGGAACAACACCTCGAGGTCGGTTGTCGACGCAAACCCTGCAAAGCCTTCAGTGAAAGCATCGATACTCGCCTCGAGCCCGACCTCCTTGTCGGC
>JADWMG010000150.1 GCA_015767405.1 Actinomycetota bacterium | reverse complement strand
AGACCGGAGGGATGCGGCAACTTCGTTCGAGCATTGCGGCAATCGCGACAGTGATGTTCGCCGCGGGCTGCGGGGGTGGCGAAACGGCGCACGATGGGATCGGCGTGATCCTCAAAGTCGTCGATGGCGACACGGTCGACATCCGGATAAACGGCAGGGAAGAACGGGTGCGCCTCATCGGAATCGACACCCCTGAAACAAAGAAGCCCGACACTCCGACCGAGTGCTACGGCCCCGAGGCGAGCACACACACCGTCGACCTACTGCCTGTCGACACACGGGTCCGTATCGAGCGCGACATCGTCGGGCGGGACGACTATGGCCGCCTGCTCGGATACCTCTATCGAGTCGACGATGAGCTCTTCGTCAACTACGAGATCCTCCGCCAGGGGTACGCGCGACCGCTGACAATCGAACCCAACAGCACCCACGCCGTCACCTTCGCCGCTGCTGCACGGCTTGCAGGAGATCACGCTCGCTGAGCGGCTTGGATACTCCCCCGACCAACGCGTCGTCATCTTGTCCTGCGATGACCTTGGTTCATGCCACGGGGCAAATGTTGGCGTCTATCAGGCGCTCCGAGATGGAGCCGCGACCTGTACGTCATTGATGGTTCCGGCGCCGTGGGCCAACCACGCCGCTAGCCAGGCCACTGCCGACGATGACATTGGCGTCCACCTCACACTGAACGCCGAGAACGAGTACTACAGGTGGGGTCCAATCACTCATGCTCCGTCACTGCAATCGGGTGAAGGTGGGTTTCCCCGAACGCTCGAAGACCTATGGGAGCACGCCGATCACGACGAAGTGCTACGAGAACTGCGGGCACAGATCGAGCGGGCTCTCGTGTGGGGCATCGACGTCACTCACCTCGCACCCCATCTCACTGCAATCACTCTCAGGCCGGAGTTCTTCGACGTGTACCTCGAGTTGGCCGCCGAGTACCAGCTCCCTATCCGGCTGCCATCATCGATCTCAGCTGATCAAGCCGGGTTCCCATTCCGCGACCTTGCAGCCGATGAAGGAGTCATCTTTCCTGACCACTTCGACCACGACTGGAGCGCCGGCAGCGCCGACCGGGTATACGAAGCGATCGCCAACCTGCAGCCAGGCATCACCGAGATTCACATACAACCAGCGGCCGATACACCTGAGGTCCGCGCACTCGGCGACCACACACAAGGTTGGATCGCAGATCTCGCGTTGGTCACGAGCGACAAACTCCGCGACCAATTTGCGGCCAGCGACGCCATCATGATCGGCTACCGAGACCTCCGCGACGCGATGCGGGCTACGCCTGAGCAACCAGCAGGCTGATCACGTCCGCTGCAGCTCCCGACTTGAGAAGCTGCAGAATCTCGCCGGTATTGCCTGACGCCTTCAGCACTCCACGCATGTATGCCACGGTGGGGTCGAAGTCTTCAGCGGCAGAATCAACGAGCGGCACCGTGACCACGACGTCGGCCCCGTCCGGCCCATCGACCCGCTCGTCTTTCTTGGCGACCACAACTCGATACTGGACACTCACTGCGAGACCCGATCTCCGACACCGGCAAGCAGGTCTCGTTCACCGTCACCGGATGGGATCGATCCGACGAGCGAACGACTGAGGATCCAGTCTTCCCATGGATAGATTTCTGTGAGCTGATCGTCGTCGAGACCGAACCACCACGAGGCGCCCGGGTCGACCTGTGTTGCGTGCGCACGCAAAGCGCCCGTTCGGGCCCACATGTAGCCGGTGACATCGATCTTGGTGGTGATGCGATGGTCTTGCGACGCCCGCTCGAGCCAACTCTCGTCGAATGGTGACTCGCCGAATTTGGCAATCATCGCCTCGTGTGCAGCGATCAGGCGGGCCTTCGACCAGACAGAGTAATAGAGCTTCGACGGCGCGAACGGCTCCCCGTGTTCGGGATACCAATCAGGATCACCCGAGCGCTCGAAGGCGAGTACCGAGATGTCGTGAACGCGGAGATGATCTGGATGTGGATACCCGGCTTGGTCGTCGCCATAGGTGATGATCACCTGCGCCCGCTCGCGCCGGATAAGCGCGACGAGGCGGCCGGCAGCCTCGTCGAGATCTGCCTTGTGGAAGCACTCAGGGTGTTCGTTGGCGTCGGTGTCAGCCATTCCTGAGTCGCGGTAACCGAGCATCTCGACCTTGTCGAACCCGATGACTGCCGCCGAAGCCGCCAGCTCGGACTCCCGGAGAGACACCACCTTCGCGCGCTCCTGTTCCGGAGTCAGATCGTGGAAGGGCTGTCCGTCTTCACGAAGCGACGGGTTCTGTAGGTCGCCCTCCTCGCCACCGGTGCAACACACCAGGACCGTACGCACACCCTGTTCGTGGTACATCGCGAGCGTCGGCGCTCCCTTCGACGCCTCATCATCGGGATGGGCGTGAACAGTCATCAACGTCAGACGTTCGGACACCCGGCCGAGGCTATCTGCGATGCGGCGTTCGATGGCCTACGCTCCGCGTTGTGACCCGATGGACATCAAAATCAGCGGCCGTGGCAATTGCGAGCATCGTGCTCCTCACAGCATGTGACACAGGAGACGGGAAGCAACTCCGCCCGGTTGATCCGGCCGACACGACATCGAGCACCGTGCCGCTCGACTCGATCGGGGCGAGTGGCTCAACACTTCCGTCGGTCAGCGGCGATGCGGGCGACAGCACGACACCCCTACCGACAACTCCCGAAACGGGGACCTTCGAGGTGATCGCCCCGTGGCTGGAAGGTGCCGAGATCGATTCGCGCTATGCCTGCGACGGGTTGGACATTGCTCCGGCCGTCAGCTGGGGTACTCCGCCAGCGGGAACAGAGGAACTCGCTATTGCGATGGTCGACGAGTCGGCCATCAGCGAAGACGTGCCCTTCGTGCATTGGGTAATCGCCGGAATCTTGCCATCCGAGGTCACCCTGGTCGAAGGTGACGTTCCCGCCGGAGCGGTGCAGGCAATCAATTTCTTCGGCGATGTTGGATACGGCGGACCCTGCCCACCGTTGGACGATGAAGCCCACGAATACAAATTGACTGTTTACGCGCTCAACCAAGCGCTTGGACTTGCCGATAGAACTCCCGCAACCGAGTTTCTTGACGTCATCGAAACATTCGCGATCGAGTCCACCGACCTGATCGGGACATACCAACGCTGACGCCAGGGAACCCGAGGGCACTGCAAGACCGACTACGAGCAAGGGAGCCCGTTGTGCCAATTGGCGACAACGACATCGAGAACCCAACGATCACCGAGGCCGAAGACGCCCTGGCGCGAGACGATGCGACGACTCTCCCTCTAGAAGCGATGACTCTCCCTCTTGCGGTGCGTGAACTCCTCGACGCCGATGGGTCAGCGGTTGTGATTCTCGGACTCGACGGAACAGTACGAAGCATCAACGAGTCTGCTCTCGAACTCCTCGGGGCCGAGTCAGCAGAACTGCTCCTGCCGGATACCGCCAGTCACGGCCTACTCCGATCGCTACTGGATCACGCTCCGCGCCACCTGATGTCGGGAACGAGCGATGGCACATGGCACGGCGACATCGATCACACCGATCCGGCAGGCGACCACCGCGTGTATCGATCGACGGTGACGATTCGACACGACCCCAACCTCGAGGGTGGCGGATTCATTGGGCTCACCGCACACGACGTCACTGTGGCTCGTGAGGAAGTCTCCCGCCTTCGGCACACAGCCACGCACGATCCGTTAACAGGGCTGGCCAACAGACGGCAGATACTGACAACCCTCACTCATGCCGTGGGTGCCCAACGAGACCATCCGGGGCATGTTGCTGCTGTATTTGTCGACGTCGATCGGCTGAAGTACGTCAACGATGCGCTCGGCCACCAGATCGGCGATCGGCTTCTCATCTCTGCCGCCAATCGACTGTCCGACACGATCCGGCCCGAAGATCACGTTGCCCGTATCGGTGGAGACGAGTTCCTCGTTGTATGTACGCACATCCCGAATGCCGTCACCGCTCTCGAAGTAGCCGAGCGAGTCCGGCGAGCACTCACGGGGCGGCTGCGCGTCAACCAACTTGATCTGCACTTCTCGGTCAGTATCGGCGTGGCCCTGACTGATGCCGACTTGCTCGACCTGACTGATGCAGATGCAGCAGCCGCGCTGATCAGCAATGCCGACACTGCCATGTACGAAGCCAAGAGCAGCGGTCGAGGTAGATGCGTGCTCTTCACCTCCCAGATGCGGTCCGAGGCCCGCGAGCGCACTGAGCTCGCCGCCGCCCTTGCGCAGGCAATCGCAGAAAAGCGCCTCACGCTCGACTACCAGCCAGTGTTCTCCGCGGTCACACAGACCGCCGTCGGGGCAGAAGCTCTCGTGCGTTGGAACCACCCGACACGGGGACGAATCGACCCACTCGACTTTGTGTCGATCGCTGAAGAGTCGGGGTCGATCGGCAAGCTCGGTGAGTTCGTGCTCGAACAGGCAATGACTGACACTCGACTCTGGATTGAACAGCAGCTGGTCGGCGCTGACTTCGCGATCCACGTCAATGTCTCCCAGGTCCAGCTCGCCAGCACATCGTTTGTCAATCTTGTTCTCTCGATGCTCCGGCGGCATCGCCTACGTCCGAATCAACTCGTCTTGGAAGCACGCGAAAGTGCTCTGCTCGGCCACAAGTCAGACGTCGATCGATCTGTCCGGGCCCTACGTCGTCTCGGAATCCGAATCGCTATTGACAACTTCGGAACCGGTGCGAATGCTCTCTCCGTACTCACCGACGTCGGTGCCGACCTCCTGAAGCTCGACGGATCACTGGCACTGCCTTCTGGCTCGTCCGATGCCGACACCAGATTGGTACGCGCAGTAGTCCTTCTCGCACACGCCCTCGATATGCGCGTTGTGGCCGAACGAGTGAGTGGAATCGAACAACTTCGTCGCCTGCGCAGCGCCGGTTGCGACTACGTACAGGGCAACTTGCTCGGAGCCCCGACGACCGCTGACAAGCTCGTAGCGGCGACAGTCTATTAAGGAAGTCTTCGTCCAGCATCGAGTGGCATCTCGGTACCCTGACCCGGTGCCATTGCCCCCTCCACCCCCGCCTGGCTCTCGACCCACCGGGTCGGGCCAATCTGGCCAGGCCGGGCCCCCCGCTACTCCGGCGGCTCCGGCGAGTTCGACCAGTTGCTATAGGCACCCCGATAGGGAAGCCGGGCGCCGCTGCACGCGCTGCGGCAAGCCCGCCTGCGATTCCTGCCTCGTCCAGGCCCCGGTGGGCAGCCACTGCCTCGACTGCGTGAAGGCCGCCCGCCCCGACATCAAGACCCGTGCCCGATTCTGGTCGTCGGGGCAACCGAACCTCGTGACCATGTCGCTCATCGCGATCAATGTGGCCATATTCCTCGGCGGGATTCTCCTGACGCGCGACCCCTCCACTCTTTCCGGAGGCGTTACCGACCTTCACCTCCAACTTGGCCTGAGCAAAGACGTCCTCTCCGAAGTGATCATCTGGGAGGGCGACGACGGTTCGTTGTTCGTCACCCAACCCGACGGTTGGTACCGGTTGGTGACGTCCGGCTTCATTCACTTCGGCATCTTGCACATCGCTTTCAACATGTACTTCCTGTACGTGCTCGGCCCGATGATCGAGCCCGCAATAGGGCGCATGCGATTCCTGCTCTTCTATATGGCCTCACTCCTCGGTGGTTCACTCGGGGTGATCCTGCTCGACAGCGGAGGCATCACTGGCGGTGCCTCTGGCGCCATCTTCGGTCTGCTTGCCGGCGCGTCCGTCGGTCTCTGGAGACGCGGGGTCAATCCGTTCACATCTGCAATCGGCACCACGCTGCTCCTGAACCTGTTCATCACGTTCGCCGTCCCCGGAATCTCGATCGGTGGTCACCTCGGCGGAGCGGTCGCGGGAGCCCTGTGCGCCATCGTGATGCTGGCCCCGGCGCACCGTGCCTTCCCCAAGTGGGCAACGTATGCGACTCCAATTGCCGTAGGTGTCGGAAGCGTTATCGCATCCGTACTTCTGGTGGTCGCCTGATGGCACTTCGCGAAACGCACATCGCGCGCATGCGCACCGAGTCATTCGACACGCTGGTAATCGGCGGTGGCATAAACGGCGCCGTGGCGGCAGCTTCATTGGCCGGGCGCGGCGCAACGGTCGCCCTGATCGATCGCGGCGATTTCGCCCACTTCACGAGTCAGGCATCGTCCAACCTCGTATGGGGTGGCTTCAAGTACCTCGAGAACTACGAACTGCCGCTCGTTTGGAAGCTGTGCCGCTCACGGAACCGGCTGATGAAGGCATACCCCGACAACATCAAAGAGATCGGGTTCTATGCCACGCTCGACAAGTCATCGCCCTATCCACCGTGGTTCGCGGCCCTCGGCGCGGCCGCGTATTGGATCATCGGCCAATTCGGCACTCAGCGCCCCCGCCTTCTGAAGCCAAGAACCATCGAGCGGGAGGAGCCCGCCGTCAATACCACGGAGGTCTCAGGCGGAATCGAATACAGCGACGGCATTCTCATCGACAACGATGCCCGGTTCGTCTTCTCATTCGTCAGAGAAGCAATCGAGTCCGGTGCGGCCGCAGCAAACTACGTCGAACTGGTCTCGGCAGGCTGGCCTTCTTCGACGACACCCGCCGGCTCTTCTATGTGATCCCGATGGGGCGCCGGTCGGTGATCGGCACGACCGACACTCGCGTCGAAACCCCCTTTACCGAGGTCACCGATGAAGACGTCGACTTCTTGCTCGAACAAATCAACGCGCGTATGGACCTCGACTCACTGCTCACGCGTGACGATGTGATCGCCGAACGTTGCGGCGTGCGTCCGCTCGTCGTTTCCGCCAAAGGAAGCGATCATTCCGACGTCGACTGGACCAAGCTCAGCCGCAAGCATGCAATCGAGACCGACCAAAGGCGGCAGATCGTCACCATCTTCGGTGGCAAACTCACCGACTGCCTCAATGTCGGCGAGGGCGTCGCTGACGAAATCGAAGCGCTTGGCATTCCACTCGAGGATGACCTGAGAAATTGGTACGGCGAACCCAGCGCAGCTGCCCGCAACGAGTTCTACCGACAGGCCCGACGCATGCAGCTCGACAGCTACCAGTCGAAGGCCGACACCGAGCCACTAACCGATCGGCTGTGGCGCCGGTACGGCCGGCGCGGGTTCGCAATGCTCGAGTCCATTCGCGAAGACCCGGCGATGGCTGACGACGTCATGGGGTCGGTCGATTACCTACGCGTCGAATTGCATTCTGCAGCGCGCTCCGAGATGGTTACGAAGCTCGAAGACTTCATGCGGCGCCGCTCCAAGATCGAATTTGTCGTGCACGACGACGACATCCACGCGTCAGCAGGTTTGTACGAGGTTGCCGAGATCCTCTTTGGCGAAGACGCCGACCACCGCCTCGTGGAGTACTTCGGTGGTGTCGACTCAGTCCCAAGTGCCATCCGCGCTGAGAGCACAGGACTCCTCCGCCTGACTGACACTGCCGGCGCGGGCTGAGCCTTCTCTCCAGCATGTTCAGTTCCATCCGCAATCTTTTCTCGCGACCGCAGCCTGTCTTCAATGACGAATGGCGCCCGATTCTGGTTCAGGATTTTGAGCACTGGCAGACCTTGTCCGATGAGGAGATCGGCCGCATGGAGATGCTGGTAGCCGGCTTCTTTCATTCGACCCGTTGGGAGGCCGCCAACGGATTCCAGCTCGACGACGAAATCAAAGTGCTGATTTCAGCACAGGCCTCGATGTTGCTGCTTGGCATCGAACTCGACAACTACCCGCAACTCACATCGGTCATCGTGCATCCGTCGACTGTTCGGCTGCGCGGCAAGTACAACATGGGCGGCGGTGTGCAATCCACCGAGGTGCCGCCACTTCTCGGGCAGGCCCACTTCCGCGGACCAGTGGTGCTCTCATGGAATGCCGCGCTTCGAGGTGCGAAGTTTCCCGCCGCTGGGGAGAACGTCGTTTACCACGAGTTTGCACACCGGCTCGACATGCTCGATGGCGTCACCGACGGAACTCCCCCGCTCGACGATGAAGAGGCGAGATTGAGGTGGGCGCGTGTCTGTACCGCCGCGTACGACACTGTCCGAGCCCAAGGCTCCGAAGTGCTACGCCCATACGCCGGTACGAATCCGGCAGAGTTCTTCGCCGTGGCAACCGAAGTGTTCTTCAACCGTCCAGTCGCCGTTCGTGAACACGAGCCAGAGCTGTACGAGGAACTCCGAGCCTTCTATCACCAAGACCCGGCAAGCCGGATTGCAATCTGACCCACATATGGCTTGACCAGGTGTTTTGCGTTTTCCAGCAACCCTGTCACACCCCCTCGTCATGATGGAAGTCATGATCACCGCAGTAACCGCCCGACCAACGCCGATCGCATCCGGCTCCGAGCAACTCACCTTGCTGCCCGGCTCAACGGTTAACGCGCGCTTTGCGCTCAGCAAGTCAACTCGTGAACGCGGCCTTCGCCATGTCGCCGAAATTCGCCAACAACTCGCCGAGCGCAATACCGGCCGCGCCGAGGGCACAGTTCGGCATCTCCCAACTCGCCATGATTGGGCTGCTTAGCCCGCTTCTGCGGCTGCGGGCGACAGGTCCTTGACGGCCTGCCAGTGATCCAGATCAGGGTCGAGCGGGAGAATCGCAAGTGAGCTGGTCGTAACACCGTTGTCGAAGTAGGCCTGAATGTGTGCTCTGCACTCGGCCGGGCTTCCGTGGACAATGAGCTGATCGACAACGTCGTCGGAGATCTCGCCGAGAGCGGCTTTCCGGTCGCCTGCAGCCCACGCGTCCCACATACCTTGGAGTTGGTCGCCGCGTCCCACCCACTTGTGGAACTCGGCATACACAGGCACGTTCAGATATGCAGCAATCGCGTACCTCGCGGCGGCGCGAACGACGTCCGCATTCTCGCTCGGGCAACAGAAGATCCGCGCGACGATCTCACGACCCTCTCCCCCGGCTGCCTCCTGAACCACTGGGACAACCGTCGACACGTCATCTGCCGACAACCAGTTGATGATTGCCCCGTCGGCCTCGCGCCCGGCAAGACGCAGCATTCCCTCACGAAGAGCTGCCACAAGAATTGGTGGAGTCTGCTCAGGCCGAACCCCGAGGCGGAAACCGTTCACCTCGAAAGTGTCGTAAGCATGTTTGATCTTTTCGCCTGCCAGCGCGTCCTTCAGGAAACGCACAACATCGCGGACCTTTCTGTAGGGCTCCTCGAACGGCACACCATTCCACCGCTCCACGATCACGTTGCTCGAGGAACCGATCCCGATGGCAAACCGACCGGGGGCGGCGTCGGCCATCGATGCCACACTCTGCGCCATGCAGGCCGGTGCTCGGGTGTAAGCAGGAACGATTGCTGTGCCGAGCCGCAGTCTCGGCTCCCAGGCGGCAGCCAATGCAAGCGGGGTGAACGCATCGGCTCCGTCCGACTCTGCCGACCAGATGTCGGTGTAGCCCATATCAGCGAGCTCAGTCAGTTTCTGTCTGTGGCTGTGTAGCGGGCCAGGGAGCGGAACGGTCATGCCGGGTCGAGTGGGGAACGCCATGGGAGCCGACAATAGGCACCCACGCCCGCCCGTCACGAACGGTGGGTCACCTGACCTCACACATCGCACTGCAACCCCAACCGAGATTCAGGCCTCGCCGCCAGCATCGATGAGCAGTGCATGCACCTGCTGCCCTTGGGTTCCA
>JADWMG010000424.1 GCA_015767405.1 Actinomycetota bacterium | reverse complement strand
AGCGACAATCGCCATCTGCACGATCAGTCCCATATCGACTTCGTCTGGTCCGACGATGCCTTTGTCGATGGCTTGCTGGATCAAGATCGGCACGACCACGCGGCCGGCGGCGCCGACTGCAGCAAAGAACCACGTCAGGCCAAGTCCCTGGCGCAGAATCGGCGCCGTTTGCAGGCCGCGTCCGATCGTGCGCGCCGCGGAGTCCTGACTTGGCGCCGTTAACGTCCCGGCGCGTAGAGCGAGCGTCGGGTCAATAGAGCTCATCGACTCGCCCCCTCGGGGGCAATGAAGATCAGGTCATCTTCACTCTTTGGCTTCGCTGAGCGGTCGGCCTCGAATGCCTCGAGGAGATCTCGATAGGCAGGCTCGGCAGACATGAGATCACCGTGGGCTCCCTGTGCCGCGATGTGTCCATCGACAACGAAGACCACATCATCGGCCAGCGCGATCGTCGACGGCCGTGATGCCACGATTAGCACCGATGTTTCGGCAAATCGGGATCTGAGATTCTCCAGGACTACTGCTTCTGTGGTGGGGTCGAGAGCTGAGGTTGTGTCGTCGAGAACGAGCAGCTTCGGTTCTCTTACCAGCGCTCGCGCTAGCGCGAGGCGCTGTCGTTGGCCGCCACTCAGACTCACGCCCCTCTCACCCACCGGCGTGTTGAGCCCCTGCGGCAAGTCCTCCACGAACTGATCCGCAGCTGCCAGCCGCAGCGCCTCCCAGATCTGCTCATTGGTGAACTCACTTCCGAATGCGACATTGTCATGGACCGTGCCCGCCACGAGGAACGCCTCCTGGAAAACGATGCAGCTTGCGCCGGGTCCCAGCCGAAGCCAATGTGCTCTTTCCTGATCCGGTGGGACCCACGAGTGCGGTCACTGTGCCTGTGTCGAGTGCAAGGTCGACGTTGTTGACCGTGGGCGGACCATCCGCCTCATGAGCGAACGAGACATCGACGAACTCCACGCTCCTACCACTGGCGGCCCTGCCGATCCGTTCCGCCGGGTCAGGCCGGATCGGGTCGTTGACGATTTCCTGGATACGCCGCCAGGCAGCGATCGACCGTGGCACTTCTGAAAGCGCATACCCAATGAGACGAAGCGGGAACACGAGCAATGTGAAGAGGAAGATCACACTCGTGAATTCGCCCACTGTGACATCGCCTGAGGCCACCCGCATTGCGCCAATAACGACCAACAGGATGTTTGTCAGTGACGGAATCACTTCAAGAAGGGCCTCGAACCAACTCCTCAGCCGAATCGCCTTCACCCTGGAGTCACGAACCTTGTCGGCGAGCACAGCCAGCCTGTCCGTTTCGCGCTGCTCGGCGCCATACGCCTTGACCAGCTGAACGCCTTCGAAACTCTCGTGGACGCCGGCTGAGAAGTCTCCGAGCTGACCCTGAGCCCGCGTGAAATGCGCTGATACCGAGTGCTCGTAAACCACATTCGTGAATATCAGGAGCGGAAAGACGATGACCGCAACCAGGCCAACGGGAATGTCGATGATGAGCAGCCACACAGTTGAGACGGCGATCATGATCACGGTGCTGGTGGCGAACGGGATCGGTGCCAGCACACTGACGGATGCTTCACTGTCAACCCCAGCACGAGCCAAGAGGTCACCGTCTGAGCGCCTGTTGTGCCAGCTGATTGGCTGCCGGACGTACTCATCAACGACCTGATTCGTGTAGGTCTGGGCAACCCGCCACTGGGTCATCGATGCATAGCCACGACGCACGACGACCGCCGCCGCGCGTACCAATCCGATGCCAATGATCAGTCCAACACCGGTCAGGAAGGTGCCGATGGCGACTTCGCCCCCGTCGAACCGCGGCAAGATGACATTGTCGATCATCCACCCGATAGCGATGCTCGACGCAATGGTAGAAATCGCAAATACCCCAGCGCCAACAATGGCCAGCGAGAACAGACGCGGATGAATCCGGATCATCGAGAAGATGAACTTCCCGTTTCGCCGAACGCGCCCGAAGCGCCCCGTAATCTCTCCTTCTCCCTCTTCGACTTCCACAGCCGCGTTTCTACCAGGGTCTCTGCCTCATAGCGTCCTACCTTGTTATGGCAGACACCCACGTCACAGACGACGAGGAGCACGGTGACCGGTACGGGAACCCTACGACCGAGCCCTCGGCGCGGTCAGTTCTCCTGCGGACTCTCTTCGTCATCGGTATGGGATTCTTCGCGGCGTTCTGGATCTGGGCGCTCTTCTTTGCATCGAAAACGGCGGTCAACAAGATCGATGATCGGGCATGGGCTGAACGAGCCGAATCTATATGCGCCGAGGTCAAGCCACAGATTAGACAGCTCGATCTCGAGGCGTCGCCCGATCTCGTAGTGCGCGCCGATCTCGTAGTCCAGTCAACCGACATGCTGTCGGTCATGCTCGACGACATCACCGCGGTCACGCCCGAGGACGCGAGAGGCGTCCCGATCACCGAACGCATCGAGACCTTCGCCGGCGACAATGAGATGCCCAGCTGTGCACCACCGCGAGGCTCCGTCGTCTAGCGGGTGCAGTTCTCCACTCAGTCGATCATTCGTATCACGCGGGCCGGGACTCCAGCCGCCACACAGTTGTCAGGCAGCTCGCCGGTGACGACACTGTTGGCGCCAACCACGACATGTCGTCCAATCCTGGCTCCGGGAAGCACCACGGTTCCATGGCCGAGCCACGAACCGTCACCGATCGACACCGGTTGTTCTGCCATCACTTGACGTGAGATGGGGAGGCTGAGATCTGAGTATCCGTGGTTCTGATCAGTGACGTACACGTGGTGACCGGTCCACACGTCGTCGCCGACAGTGATCTCGAGGTGACCGACGATGCCGCTTCCCTTGCCGATCAAGCACCTGTCACCAACCGAAATAACGGTGTCGGAGACCATCTCCTGGCCCGGGACCATGCCTGCCGACAATGTGACCTGAGGCCCAAACATCGTGTCCGCCCCAATGCGGATGTACTGCTCGTTGAACAACGCATTGGGTGGAAAACAGATGATGCTGCCGGCGCCAATTGCGCCGAACCTCTTGCCGCGTCGGGTGTCTGGACCAATGGCCCCCAGCTCGATCGCCATTTCCCATCCGCGAATCACTGCTTCCCCAGCGGTTCGTTTCGCGGCAGTAAGCACGCGCTGTCGAACGGTGTCGGGGACCGCGGAGCGATGCAGCACGATCGTGAACCGTAGCCGCGCACCGCAAGTCAACGAAGTGTTGGTCAACGCCCATACAGAACGAGGCCGTAATGTGCTCTCATGATTTCCAGCGAGCCAAACTTGTCAGCAACTTGCTCTGCCGGAACACTTTCGGGTATCGACCGTGGTTCGACGAAAGTGTTCAAGGGAATTCGATTTGCCGACGTTCAACGACTCGGCGACCCGGTCGACCTGCAGAGCTGGGAGAACGAACTGGATGCCACCAGCTTCAGGCCTCAAGCGCCGCAAAATGGAGGTGCGCTAGAACGGATGCTCGGTGGTTCGTCCCTGCCGACCGCTGAGGATTGTCTCTATCTGAATGTGTACACGCCGTCGTGCGACGATGGTCGGCGACCCGTGCTCTTCTGGGTGCACGGCGGAGCATTCCTCACTGGCGGCGGAGCGATGCCTTGGTACGACGGCTCACGCCTAGCGACAAAGGGCAACGTTGTCGTCGTCACCATCAACTATCGACTCGGAGCTCTCGGATATCTGGGTTCGCACAACGGCGGCACACTCGATCAGGTCTCAGCATTGCGCTGGGTCGCTCGCAACATCGGGGCATTCGGCGGCGACCCCGCAAACGTCACTGTTTTCGGAGAGTCAGCAGGAGGGGCCGCTGTCGTCGCCTTGATGGCAACGCCTGCCGCGGA
>JADWMG010000423.1 GCA_015767405.1 Actinomycetota bacterium | reverse complement strand
GTGCCGTTATGGGCGGATGAGGGCAGCCGCTCAGTATGTGCCGGGATCGGCGTTTGTCAGCTTGTGAGAGCCAGGATGACGAGGGGCACGGCGAAGAGGGGCCGAGCAGGACCGCTACGCTCAACCCAATCCACAACAGCGGGAAGAAGGCCTTGGGAATACGCCGCTACGTCTCGCCCCTGAGAAAGGAACACACCGTGAAGTACTCGACACCGAGGGACTACACGCCCGATTACGTCGCGGACCGTCTCCAGCTCCTGGATCTGTGCACCCGCTATGCGGTCGGCGTTGATCGCAAGGACTGGGAACTGTTCCGGTCCTGTTTCACCGAGGACGCGGTGATCGACTACACGGCCACTGGCGGCCCGCGCCACAAGCGTGACGACATGGTCGTCTTCTTGAGCGAGGCGATGGCGCAGTTCTCCGGGACACAACACTTCGTGCTCAACCAGGAGGTGGAGATCGAAGGCGACACGGCATCGGGGCGCATCGGCTTCTACAACCCCATGCCACTTCAACTGGAGCAAGGGAAGGTGTTCTATCTCGTCGGCGGCTGGTACATCGACGACTACACGCGCACGTCGGAGGGTTGGAAATTCTCCGCGCGCGCTGAGGAGTTGTCATTTGACACCTCCAAGTACCCACTCCTGCAGAACTACGACCCCAGCTAGACCCTGGAACCGATCCCAACCCATATCCATCGAAGGAGCAGCTGGAATGAACAGATTCGACGACAAGCGAGTATTCGTGACGGGAGCAGCCTCCGGTATTGGCCAGGCAACAGCGGCCCGCCTTGCGAGCGAGGGCGCTTCGCTGTATCTCACCGATTTGAACGAGGTTGGCCTGGCCGACACTGCGGCACAGTGTGCCGAACTAGGCTCCGACGTCGAGATCCGCAAGCTTGATGTCTCCGATGAGGCCGCGGTCATTGCAGCCATCGCCGATTGCGCGTCGACACTCGGCGGCATCGATGTCGTGTGCAACATTGCTGGTGTGCTGTTGCTCGAACACTTCGAGAAGACGACGGTCGATCAGTTCAACTTCCTGGTCAACGTGAACTTTCTGGGCACCTTTCTCACCTGCAGGGCCGCCATGCCGTACCTCATCGAATCTGGGGGCAATATCGTCAACACCTCATCCACCTCAGCACTGGCCGGGGCCGGTTATGGCGCGGTCTATGGGGCGACTAAGGGGGCAGTGAGTGCCCTCACCCGCGGGATCGCCGTCGAGTTCGGCAAGAAGGGCGTTCGCTGCAACACCGTCGTTCCGGGCGAGGTCTCCACGGCGATGACCGCCGCGCCCGAGCTTCCCGAAGATCCCGACTTCACGATCATGGCCCGCCAGGGACCGCTCAACGGCGCGGCTACTCCAGATCAGATCGCCAGCGTGATTGCCATGCTCGCTAGCGACGACGGTGCCTACATCAACGGTGCCGAGATACGCGCTGACGGGGGCGGGCTGTCCTGATGCGCACGATCGTCATTGGCGGGACCGGCCTGCTCGGCTATCACTCGGTCAATCATCTCTTGGCCAACGGACACGACGTCACCGTGCTCTCGTTGCCACCCAAGCCCGAGGGCATGTTCCCCGACTCCGTGGCCATCGAGCTCGCGGACCTTGACGAGATGAGTGACAGCGATCTCGATGCGGTGATGGCTGGACACGAGACGGACCCGCCGCCGATGCCCAAGAACGAGCTCGAACCGTTCCTTGAATCGATCAACGTCACGATGACCCAGCGTTCGCTCGCAAGCGCCCGCAATGCGGGTGTGTCGCGGGCGGTGGTCCTCGGCTCGTATTTCGCGTACTTTGACCGAATCTGGCCCAACCTACGGATAGCGGGACGGCACCCGTATGTCGGCAGCCGACTTCGCCAAACCCAGGCTGCCTTCGATCTCACGACAGATGACTTCGGCGTCGTTGTCCTGGAGCTCCCCTACATCTGGGGCACGATGCCGAACCGTTCACCACAGTGGGAGCAACTGATCAAAACGTTGCGGGGCGACGGCGGCCCGATCCACCACGCACCGGGCGGGACGATGATGACCAGCGTCCTCCACGTTGCTGAAGCCGTGCTCGGTGGTCTCGAGCGAGGAGTCCCTGGTCACCGCTACCCGATCGGCGACCAGAACGTGACGTGGGCCGAGCTCATAGCCAAGATCGGCGCCATCGACGGAGTCGAGCGAAGAGTGGTCACGACTAGGCATGCCCAGCTGCGCGCCGCGGCCAGAGAGACAGCGCAACAACTCGAAGCGGCAGGCCTCGACGTCGGCATCCGGCCCGTCCCCTATGTCGACATCCAATGCGCCAACGCCTTCTTCGATCCCGAACCGTCACGAATCGGGCTAGGCCTCACATCCGGCGGCCTTGACGAGGCCATCCGTGAGCAGGTCGAAATGTGCCCAATCTAAGTTGGCACGGATCGTAAGGTCACGTTCCAATTCGAGCCACAGCCCGATCTCAGCTAGCGCATAACCGGCAATATGCATGGTCGATTCGGGCGAGCATAAGTGCCGTTATGCGGACTCTTGCCGAGGCTGAGGGCGAATGGTCATATTGATCGCGAGCGCCAACACCCACAAGAGCACGAGGACGGCGAGGTTGAAGCTCCCCACCACAGAATTCACTACCAACACGACTGATGCAACGACGCCTGAGTAGCCCAACCACCGCGGCGGATCGCCACGATTCATGGATGAGATGCTGACACCGAGCATGAACACGATCAGAGCCGGACCAATCACATTGCTGAAGCCTTGCTCTAACAACCACAGTGCCTTAGCCACTTGAGGATCACTCCCTAGTGAAGCGACCGCTACGGCGGCCGAGGTGATCGCGCTCCCGGCCAGGAACAGAGTCACCATCGCCAATCCGCCGCCGAATGCAGCCCAAGCTGCTGCAGATGGTCCACGCGCGCTGAGCCGTAGGTGGAGAGACCCGACGAACCAGAACCCGGCGATAGCAGCCAGCCCGGCTAGCGTGATACTCGTCTCAAGGCCGTCACGATTCGCCAAGTCGCGGGCTATGGCTTCAGCGGAATGGTCAACGCCCTCGAACTTGTCGCTTGCGGCAGTGACCCACGAAGCGATGATCAGCGTGACGAATGCGATCCCCGCCATACCGCCAGTCCGGTCAAACCGTCTGGTAGCGATTGACTCCACATCTCCTCCCTCGTTGCCATATCCGCCGAGGGTCACGGCCGAACACTCGGCTCACCTACTGGGGTCGACCCGATCTCGAACCGATCTCCAGACACGCGACGGGACCGTGTGACGTTTGGGTTCCACTCGCTGAGGCTCGCCATGTCAGCCAACAGATCGAACACCAGCGCAGGCGGACGGCTGTCCTCAAGGTGACCTTCGAAGCGAATCATAAAGGCACCCTAGCAACCCTAGGTATTGCTCCGCAAGGACC
>JADWMG010000149.1 GCA_015767405.1 Actinomycetota bacterium | reverse complement strand
CTGACCATCGTGGTTCGGCTCGGTATCGACGCCAGATGGTCGAAGTCCTCACGCGCCGAGCATTGGCGTCCGCATGCAGAGTAGCGCGCGAAAGCCTCGCCGGGAGGGCCAAATGAAGAAACTGCAAATTTGCCTGGACGTGAACGGCGAACGGCACGAACTTCTCGTCGCGCCTAACCGATCGCTCACTCAGGTCCTGCGCGACGACCTCGGCCTCACCGGAGCCAAACAAGGCTGCAATGAGGGTGAATGTGGCGCCTGCACCGTGTTGTTCGATGGTGAGCCGGTGAACTCATGTCTGGTCTTGGCCGCGCAAGCCGAAGGACACGAGATCACGACAATCGAGGGGCTCTCGGACGGCGGCGAACTTCATCCGCTTCAACAGGCATTCGTGGATCACGGCGCTGTACAGTGTGGATTTTGCACGCCAGGAATGGTGCTGTCTGCCAAGGCGCTGCTAGATCGTAAGAAACGACCCACGGAGCATGAGATTCGCACGGCCCTATCCGGCAACCTGTGCCGTTGCACAGGATATCAAAAGATCGTCGAAGCGGTGCGAGCAGGCGGCCGTAAATCGACCGGGTCGGGGAGGTAGGGCGATGACTAACAAATTCGCAGTACTGGGCACGCGGGCGCCAAAGCTCGACGCCCCCGACAAAGTGACAGGCAGGGCCCAATACGCTGAAGATCTGCACCTCGCCGGTCAGTTGTACGGCGCCATATTGCAGAGTCCCCTTGCCCACGCGCGCATCAAACGGATCGATGTTTCCCGTGCGCGGCGGTTGCGGGGAGTCAAAGCTGTGATCACGGCCAAGGACGTTGGTCTCACCAAGTACGGTGTCTCTCCTGCCCGCTACGATGAGACTCTGTTCGCGCACGAGAAGGTTCGCTACGTGGGCGATGAGGTGGCTGCCGTCGCAGCGGTGGATCTCGAGACGGCTTTAGAAGCGCTAGAACTCATCAACGTCGAATACGAAGAGCTTCCTGCGGTGTTCGAAGTTGATGCGGCCATACTGCACGGCGCTCCGCTGTTGCACACGGACTATCCAAACAATATTTGCGCCGAGGTCCATCAGGAGTTCGGTGATTACGAGGCTGCACTCGGTGAGTGTGACTACGTTCGCACAGATCGGCTGAAGAACAAACGGCAGGACGCCGCGTTCATTGAACCACATGCATGTTTGGCCGACTACGACAGCTCCGGTGGCCTGACGCTTTTCACATCGACTCAGACGCCGCACTATGTGCAGCGCACGGTTGCGATGGTGACCGGCCTGCCCGTTTCACGTGTCCGCGTCGTCAAACCTCACGTGGGTGGAGGATTCGGCCCCAAAGCTGAGGCAACGCCGCTCGAGATGAGCGCGTGCTTCCTCTCGATGAAGACCGGGCGTCCCGTGAAGATGGCCTACACGCGTGAGCAGGTGTTCCTGCATTCGCGTGCGAGGCACCAGTTCTTCCACGAGATGACGACCGGGGTCAAGAAGGACGGCTCGATACACGCTTTGCATCATCGCTGCGTGCTGGATGGCGGTGCGTACAGTTCGTTCGGTATTGCCACCGTGTACTACGCCGGTTCTCTGCTTGGCGGTCCGTATCGTCTTCCGCACATGAAATACGATGGCATGCGCGTTTACACGAACAAACCAGCGTGTGGCGCTCAACGTGGACACGGCGGAGTTGCAGCGCGTGCCTGCTTCGAGCAGCAGCTCGACATCATTGCCGAGGAAATCGGCATGGATCCCGTTGAACTGCGGCTCAAGAACATCATGCAAGCGGGCGACGTCACGTGTAACGAAATGGATATGTCGTCCCTGGGGATGCGAGAGTGCATTGAAGCCGTGAGAGAAGGATCGGAGTGGGAGAAGAAGAAGGGAAAACTTCCGCCCGGTAAAGGCATCGGAATGGCCTGTGGGTTTTTTGTTTCCGGCGCCGCATACCCGATATACCGATCCGATGTGTATCACTCCACTGTGATCGTGAGAGTCGCTGAGGACGGTGGCTCAGTGACGGCGTTTACAGGCTCCGCTGATATAGGGCAGGGCTCGGACACGATGGTCGGGATGATCGTGGCCGAGGCGTTGGGAATTCCTCTCGTAGATGTCAGCGTTGCCTCAGGGGACACCGATTTCTCGATGGATCTAGGTGCGTATTCGTCGCGTCAGACGCTCATGACTGGTCACGCGGCAAAGCAGGCCGCCGAAGACGTGAAGCAGCAGATCCTGGCTGTTGTCGCAGATGAGTTGAGCGTAGACGTAAAGAAGCTGGGCATCAGCGACGGCCGGGTGAAAGTCAAAGGCAAAAAGCCTGACATCGAGCCCGTTCGGGTCCGTTACATCAAAGAGCACCGCGGCTGGAAAGATGTACCTACAGGCAAGGATCTGACGTTCAGAGAGGCCGCCAGATTGGCTACAGTTGCCAAGGGGTCAATCGTCGGGACCGGGAAATACAAACCGCCGCGGTTGGGTGGTAAGCACAAAGGTGCGGCTGTTGGAACCTCTCCGGCCTACGGTTGTTCAGCGCAGATAGTCGAGGTCTCGGTTGATCTCGAGACCGGACAAGTCACCGTTGACGCAATGACCGACGCGCACGACTGCGGTCAGGTCGTGAATCGCACATCTGTCGAGGGTCAGATGCAGGGGTCTCTGTCGATGGGACTCGGCGAAGCGCTCCTCGAAGAGGTCAAGTTCGACGACAAGGGCCGCGTGATCAATGCGTCACTCGGCGAGTACAAGATCCCGACTTCACTCGACATGCCTAACGTAAAGTCGATCATAATCGAGAGTCACGAGCCGAATGGACCGTTTGGAGCAAAAGAGGTGGGTGAGGGCGCCATCATGCCGACGATCCCGGCGATCTTGAACGCAGTGCACGACGCGACGGGAGTGCGTATCGACGAGTTGCCGATCTCTGCTGAGCGGGTGTTTACGGCTTTGGAAGAAGCGGCTAAGGATAAAGCGAAAAAGAAGAGGCGAAAACGAAAATAGGACTCTCATTGAGCCCTGCAGTACTGAAGGAGAAGTCTGAATATCCAACAAGGAATATCCAAGTCTGAAGTGGAACGCACTTGGACGTTGGACATTCCTTGTTGGATATTGAACGTTCAACTCTCCGTGCTATCACCCTCCTGTAGCAATGATCCCCGCTACCCCGTGTTGCACAAGCAACCTGTTAAATGCCGCCAGATCCTGCTCCCTGATGGCCTGCATTTGACTCTGATAGTCGCTCAGTAATGCCTTCAGTCGTTCGTGCACCTCGATGTGCTGCGTCGTCGGCACAAAGTCGGATCCGCCGATGTATCCTGCCAGGCTCGTGATCTTCGCGTACAGGCGTCGGGGCCATCTGAGTGCATCCTGGCCAGCCCTTCCGCCGGACATTCTCAGATCGGTGAGCATCATTTCCAGGTCGATCAGCTTTTGATCGAGCGCCCTCCCTGCGGCGATTATCTCATCGGCGCCACTTGAGCCTCTAACACGCTCGCTGAGCCTCAAAATCTGGTCACGAACTGTTTCTGCCTCATTAATGAGGTCAACAACAGCATTCGCGTTGTCGCGCAGTTCGAGGATCACCGCGAACTGCTCTCTTATGTCTGCGTCTGTGCCTGTTGAATTGGGGTCCTTCAGCACGACGAGTGGTTGTGTGAACTCTTGGTCGCCCACCGTTAGGCGGACGGTGTAGTCGCCCGGAGGTGCCAGGGGACTCACTCTGCCCGACTCACCGGCCGGCCGCCAGCCGTCGTCACCGATCGGCACATGAGAGTGTTCGAGCACCTTAGTGCGCATCCGCGGTGTGCGAGACGAGGCAAGACGAAAATCCCAATACACCCGATTGATACCGGGCTCGCTCGAGCCTGAGCCGAGGCTGCGAATGACCTTACCGGTACCATCGAGTATGCTGATGCCGATTCGGCCCTCGGGCTCGCCGTTCAGATAGTAATGGATTGACGCAGCGTTTCTCGGATTCTGCCCGGCGCCCGGATCTCCCGGCTGGCTCACTGACTGACTCCTGCTTCGGAACCTGTACGCCGGTCTTGGTGAGAACAGGTGAACGCTCGATGCAATCACATCGTCATTGAGCTGCTGTACCGGCGTGATATCGTCGAGGATCCAGAAGCCTCGCCCGTAAGTCGCCACGACGAGATCGTTGAAATGTTCCTGAATCGTGAGCCAGTGCACCGGTGCGTGCGGCAGATTCGTTTGCAGCGGTACCCAGTCGCCACCGTCGTTGAAGGAGACGTACAGTGAGTTCTCGGTGCCCAGGTATAGCAATCCCGGCCGCACCGGATCTTCTCGTACTACGTGCACATAGCTGAACACGCTTTGCGGAATGCCGCCGCTGATGAGCCTCCAACTCTGTCCGTAGTCGGTGGTCTTGTATGCGTACGGATTGTTGTTGTTCACCTGGTGGAAATCAACGGAGATATAGGCTGCCCCGGCGTCGAACCGTGACGGCTCGATATTGCTCACTGTTCCCAAGGGCGGCAAATTGGGGATGTTGTCGGTGACGTTCGTCCAACTTGCTCCGCCATCACGGGTTACCTGCACCAACCCATCGTTGGAACCGGTCCAGATGAGTCCTTCTTCCAGGGGCGATTCCGCGATCGCAAATAGCGTCGCCGCGTATGTCGGGCTCGCGTCGTCAGGTGTCAATCCACCGGTCTTCTGCTGAATACTCTTGTCGTTGGCTGTGAGATCCGGGCTGATGACTTGCCAGCTGTGTCCACCGTCGGTCGTTTGATGTACGTGCTGACTTCCCGCGTACACCCGATTGTGATCGTGCGGTGAGATTGCGACTGGGAAGGTCCACTGGAACCGGTACCTCAGTTCTCCTGCTGGCCATCCTTCAGGGTTGTCTGGCCAGACGCTCACGTTTCGAGAATGCCCGTTCCTCACATCGTACCTGGAAAGGATACCCTCGTAGCATCCCGTCCATACGATGTTGTTGTCGACGGGATCGGGGATCGCGAAGCCCGACTCGCAGCCACCCACCGAGTGCCAGGCGCCAATCGGAATACTGCCGCCGGTCAAGCTGTTGCTTGGACCGCGGTGGGACATGCCGTCTTGCCTGTTGCCGTATACGAAATAGGGCACCTGGTCGTCTGTGTAGGCGTGGTACATCTGCGCAATCGGCAGCCGCGGCCGCATCCAGCTTTCGCCTCGAGTGGTCGAAATGCTCAGTCCGCCGTCGTGTCCCACGATCATCCGATCCGGCATAGTCGGGTCGATCCACATGTCGTGGTTGTCACCACCGGCGCCCGCGTAGGTGGTCGTGAGGCCACCGTCGTACGACTTGGTGTGTGACGTAGCGAGGAAATGTGCCTCGTTATGGTCGTCCGGGGCGACTGCCATACGAGAGTAGTAGTGCGGGCGTTGAACGATCGAGTGGTCTGCGTTCACCATCCGCCACGAGAATCCGCCGTTGTCCGACCGCCAGAGCACTCCCTGATGATCATCCAACTCCGCGAAGTCCCGGTTGGAGTTGGTCTCGATTAGGGCGTAGACGCGATCCGAGTTGTCCGCCGACATGGCCAGCGCGATCTTGCCGAGCTGCGCTGTCGGGAGGCCGTTCCCGGTAAGGTGGTCCCAGTTGTCACCACCATCTCGTGACACATATAGACCGCTGCCGGGGCCGCCACTTTGTCTTCCCCAGGTCCAGATGATCATTTGCCACATTCCGGCATAGATGATCTCCGGATTGTTGGGGTCCATCACCATATCGGACACGCCGGAATTTTCGTCGACGAAAAGCACCCGTTCCCAGTTTGTGCCGCCGTCCGTCGTTCTGTAGACGCCCTTCTCCTCCTGAGGTCCGTACAGGTGCCCCAGGGCACCCACGTATACGATGTCGGGATCGGTTGGATGGACGATGACGCGCGAGATTCGGCCGGTTTCGTGAAGACCCATGTGAGTCCAGGTCCGCCCCGCATCCGTTGACTTGTAGATCCCGTTGCCGATGGAGATGTTGCTCCTGATCTTCGACTCGCCCGTGCCTACCCATACGATGTTGGGATTCGAGGGCGCGATGGCGATAGCCCCAACCGAGGCCGCCTCCTGGTCGTCGAAGATCGGCTCCCACTGAACGCCGCCGTCCACGCTCTTGAAAACGCCACCCGACGCTGCGCCGAAGTAGTACGTGTTTGGATCGCCGGGCACTCCCACGACAGCGCTCACACGGTTACCGACCGGCCCGATGTGTCTGTATTCGAGTTGGTCGAAAAAGGAGCCGCTGGTTTGGGCGGGATCCTGGGCCGCCGCGGATGAGGCGGTGAGTAACATTGCTGTGAGAAGGACGACTGTGGGTACGCGG
>JADWMG010000148.1 GCA_015767405.1 Actinomycetota bacterium | reverse complement strand
TGCCTACGACGCTGGCACTGAGGTGAACACTGAACTCATGAGCGATATCCCCGGCCAAGGCAGCCAGTTTGTGCGCGTTCCGGAGGGTGCTGTGATCACTCCTCATGCCGGCATTGTCGGTCAAAACGGTGGAATTGATCCCGGCGTCTACAACTGGGATGGTCCGGTGGCTCAGATCACCATCACGCCACTCGGCTGACCGAGTTCCCACGCGGAGTTTTGTCGGTGCCCGTTGATTAACCGGCGCCGACGAAACGACGTGGGCGGACCTGCCCCACCGGATTTGTGTCAGCACATACCGCTGGCGTTCGGGTTTGTGCCGACACAAATCTCGGATGAGCGGTTTGTGTCGGCACTTACCGATGGCGTTCGGGTTTGTGCTGACAGAAACGCTGGGTGGGTGATTCACCTCTCGCGGGATTCGCGGTCACAATTGGGGGATGGCGTCGGGCGAACGGAGGGTGGGATTGCTCCGTGGTGTGAATGTTGGAGGGCACCGCAAGATGCCGATGGCCGATCTTCGCTCGATGATGCACGATCTTGCCTTTGTAAACGTGCGCACTTACATCCAGAGCGGCAATGTCGTTTTTGACGATGGTCCCGATGATTCTGACGACGCCTCGAGACTGATCGCGACCGGCATCGAAGACGCCTTCGGGTACGAAGTTCCGGTCGTCGTTCGATCGCACAGCGACTTGGTGCAGGCTCGATCAGACAGTCTCCAACACTTCCCAGTTGACGAAACGGCCGAGTTTTCGCATCAGAAGAGCGTTCACATCGTTTTCCTCTCGGACCAGCCCGAGGAACATGCCATTGAAATTCTCGAAGCGGGTTGCTACCCCGATGAGCAGTTCGTCCTAGACGGTCGAGAAGTTCATGTGCGCTACAGCGCCGGAGCCGGTCACGCAAAGTTGACCTTGGATATCATCGAAAAGGCGCTCTGTGTGAGCGCAACCGCTCGGAACTTGGCAACTGTCGAGAAGCTGATCGAAATGGCCGACGCTTAGGAGGCGGCTGGGTTCCGCGCTTTACGATCACAACATGGCAGTCGCGAAAAGGAACTGGGCGGGCAACCAACGGTGCGTCCCGAGCCACGTTCATCAACCTCGTTTCACCGACGAGGTGGCAGCCATCGTGCGGGCGGCGGCCTTAGCGGGGGAGAAGGTCAAGGTCATCGGAGCAGGGCACTCCTTCACCGACGCGGCGATGACCGATGACCATCTGCTTTCACTCGACGCGATGAATCAGGTCCTGTCAGTCGATGGAAACGACGTCACCGTGCAAGCCGGGATCCGTCTGCGTGATCTGAATCAAGAGCTATTCACCCGCCGACTTGCCCTGCCGAACCTCGGCGACATCGATCGGCAGTCGATCGCCGGTGCTACTTCGACTGCTACACACGGCACTGGAGTCGGCCTCGGCAATCTCGCCACGACCATCGTTGGTCTGGAGATTGTCATTGGCGACGGAACGGTGTTGCGCGCGGACGAGAAGCACGAAGCCGACCTGTTGAGCGTGGCCCGCGTCGGAATTGGAGCACTCGGGATCTTGACCGAGGTCACCCTGCGGTGTGTTCCGGCGTTCAATCTGCACGCTCGAGAAACTGTGGAGCCATTGGTCGAACTCGTGACCGACTTCGGCAACGTGATGCGGTCGACAGATCATGTCGAGTTCTTCTGGATGCCTGGGAGTCGTCGCTGTCGCGTGAAACGCAACACGAGGACGAATGAGCCCGCGCGACCGCAGCCGAAACTTGGGTATATACGCGACAAGTGGATTGGAGAGAATCTTGCCTTCGGCACCGTGTGTCGTGTCGGTCGACGTTTCCCGTCGCTCGCTCCGAAGGTCGCAAAGCTGGTCACGTCAGAGCCCAATGAGCGTGAGTTGGTCGACCGGAGCGATCGCATTTTCTGCAGTCCGCGTCACGTCCACTTCGTCGAGATGGAATACGGCGTCCCGTTCGACGCGGTCCCGGACGCTCTTGAACGAATCGGTCGCCTCGTCGCAGGTCTGCCCTTTCCCGTGATGTTCCCAATCGAGGTGCGTGCCTCAGCTGCGGATGACATTCCCCTGTCTACGGCTTACGGTCGGGAGTCGGGTTGGATTGCCGTGCATCAGTACGTCGGCGCCCCGTATGAGGCGTACTTTCAAGGTGTCGAGCAGATCATGAACGACTATGCCGGTCGACCGCACTGGGGGAAGATGCACTTCCAGAGTTCGCTGACTCTTGCGCATCGATATCCCGAGTGGGGAACCTTCCGGGACTTGCGTTTGCGGCTTGACCCGAAAGGAACTTTCCGGAACGCCTACCTTGATCGGGTTCTCGGCACACCCTGAGATGGGCTGGTACGACTCGGAGTCATCGACCCTCGTCAACCTGTGCATTGCCCGTTGTCTACCTGGGTCTGCAGCGCACCTCGTGCATCCGGGTCGAGCAGTATGTCGGGAATGTTCACCGCCCAAGCGTGGTCTTCGTTATCGGTGCTGCGTGCCCAGATGATTCCGACGCCGCCTCCGGGTAGATGCACCATCGCGCCCGAATCACCGGGTTCGATTGGCGCGGTGACCTCGAAGCCGTCGCGCTCGACGTCTTTGTCCAGGTAGATGTCGGTCGTGAGGATGTTGACTTGGCGGAGCACGCGAACGTCGATGATCTCAGTTTCCACCGTGTCAGCGATGAGACGCGAGAGCACGACGATTCCGATCTCCTGCTCGCGAGCGGGCTCGGCTCGCATCTGGATCGGTTCGCCGGCGGGGGTGGATGGACGTAGCACGGCGACATCCAGATCTGGGTCGAAGAACACGACGGCTGCCTCGGTCGCGAATCCTGTCGAGTCGATGACTTCGATGTCACTGGCCCCCGAAACAACATGCGCGGCGGTGAGGATCAGGTCGTCGGGGATTGATGTTCCGGAGCCGAATCGAACGCGCGGGCCGCACCCGGCCGCTCGAATATCGATCGCCGCGGCTACTGCCGCATCGCGATCGATGGAAGGCGGGATCGTTGTTGTCTGGTCTCTATTGACTTGGGTTATGACAGAGTCCTGAGGGGCGGCATCGGGCGGGCCGTCGTCGCCGCATGCTGCCAGTGCGAGGGCTCCTGACACCAGAAGAGCTAGCTGAACTCGACCCGGAGATACCTTTCGTCTCCGAACGCGTGTAGACCTTGCGCACATAGTGCGCAACTTGTTCACGCGTTCGCTGTTGCGTCCGGCAAGATGTTGTGCGGGCCGCAAGTGCCCTCAGGCCGTCGTTCGGTTCGCGATGTCGCGTGCGACTTCGCCGTATCGATCGAATGCCTCCGGAGTGTCAGCCACCGGGTTGTAGAAGAGCAAGCGGTCGGCAATTCCGGCGTACTTCGAAATGAGGGCATCAGCGGCGCCGTCCCAAGTCGCTTCGGTACAGAATGTGGCGAGATGGTCGTCGGAGATCTCGGCGGCCATGCCGGCAAAATCTGCGGCTTTCTGCTTCACCCGAATTCGTTCAGTGGTGCCCTCGAACCCAGCCTCTTCAAAGATGAAGGCATAGTTCGGCGTCGAGCCATAGAACGCGAGCGAGAGTCGGGCTGATTCACGGCTCCGCGCGACCGCTTCGTCGCTGTCCCCGACGACGAGGATCACAGGAACGCTCATGTTGATTTCATCAAGTGTCCGACCACTGGAAATGGCTCCGGCCTCGACGTTTGGTATCACGTGTCGTTGGATGTAGCCGGGTTCCCCGAGCGGATGGACGTGAACGCCGTCAGCGACCTCACCCGCCATCCGCAGCATCCACGGGTTGACACCGGCAACATCAACCTGCGGGTCCGGAGGGTCGATGGGTCCGGGGCTCCATTGACTGTTGAGGAACGTCAACTCGTAGAACTCGCCATGATGATCTAGAGGTTCTCCCCGGAACCCTGTGAAGCAAGCCTTGACAGCCAACACGTAATCGCGCATGCGCGGACCAGGGTGTTCGAACTCGACGCCGTAGCGACGCACTACGTGAGTTCGAACTTGTGTACCGAGCCCGAGCCGAAAGTTTCCGCCGGTTGCCTCCTGCAGTTCCCAGGCCACCTGTGCTGTAATCATCGGACTGCGCGGGAAGGCCACCGTGACGCCGGTGGAGATCTCCAGGTCAGGTGCCGCAAGTGCGGCTGCCGTCGCTGCTGTGAAGGCGGTACGGCCGCCTTCAGTGAGAACCATTCCACTGAACCCGGCACGAAACGCGTGCTGAGCAGCTTCCCCCATCTCCAGTAGCGGCTTCGGGAAGTTCATTACATCGACTTTCATCCCCTCGACCGTAATCTCACGGGTATGCATCCACTGCACGCTGCGTTGATCGCGGCGGCCAATGGTCAATTCGTGGCTCGAGATGGTCGTGTCGAGGTGTACCGACCAGACGTCGACGAACAACAGGCTGTTGTCGAGTTCACAGCACATGCGTTTGTGCTGACCGATCGCGACCCTGACGAAGTGCTGGCGCGGGGCGCCAATGGCCTCGGTGGAGCGTCGAGCCCTGACTTGCTGCGCTGGCTTGCTGGCAGTGACGGCTGGATCGGTGGTCATGACGTCGTGTTGGTTGCTCCCGGAACCGGTGGCGGATCATTGCCCGAGCGCAATGACTTGGACGACCACCCCCGCGTGCTGCGATCTCGTGAGCACCGCCGAGATGTTCGTGTTTATGGTGATGAAACGGGGCTCGTCACGATCGGGCGGGGATTGGTGGATCGTCTGGAACTCGCGGTGGAGTTGCTCGTCCAAAGTGAACAGCGCGGCGGGTCTGGGCTGCGATTGATCGAGGCGGCACGCGCGTCGGTGCCGACCGGAGATCTGTTATGGGCGCAGGTTGCTCCGGGTAACGCGGCGTCGCTGCGGGCTTTCTTGCGATCTGGATTCGTGCCAGTAGGTGCTGAGACACTCATTGGTCTTCCCAAAACTGACATCTGAGGTGACTTCTGCCGACATCAAACTGGAACATGTTCGCTGGGTGCCTTGTCATCTTGCCGCGCTAGACCCATGGGGTCCACACAAAGCGGTCACCACGAGGCGGCATGAACCACGACATCATCATTCGCGACGGCACGGTCGTCGATGGCACCGGGGCCGAACCGCGGCGCGCCGATGTAGGGCTTACCGGCGATCGGATCACCGCGATTGTTGATATCGACGATGGCGGAATTGACGGATCCGCGAACCGTGAGATCGATGCCGAGGGTCGGCTGGTGACGCCAGGATTTGTCGACATCCATACCCATCTCGATGCGCAGCTGGCGTGGGATCCGATTGGTACATCGAGCTGTTGGCATGGTGTGACCAGTGTGGTGATGGGCAACTGCGGCGTGACGTTCGCGCCTTGTAGGCCCGATGATCGCGCAACTCTGGCAGAGATGATGGAGAGCGTCGAGGACATTCCTCGTGACGCGATCCTCGGATCGCTGTCCTGGGATTGGGAGACCTACGGGGAGTACTACGACTCAATCAGTCAGCTCGCCAAAGGGCCCAATACTGGCGGCCTCGTGGGCCACAGTGCCGTGCGTACCTATGTGATGGGTGAGCGAGGTTTGGATGAGGCGCCGGCGACGGGCGACGACATCGTTGCGATGGCACGGCTCGTCGATGAGGCGATGTCGGCCGGTGCGCTCGGGTTCTCTACGAGTCGAACGGCGCTCCACACGGTTCCAGACGGCCGTCCCGTCCCGGGCACATATGCGGCCGCTGACGAGCTGCTTGCGTTCGCGGAGGTTCTCGGCCGTCACGATGCAGGAGTCTTCGAGGGTGCGATGAGGCTCGGCGAGCGCGACAACGACGCTTTCGACAGCTCGCGGAGCGAAGTTGCCTTGATGGGGGAGATCAGCCGCCGCAGCGGTCGCCCCGTCAGCTTTGGTCTCACGCAAACTGATCGCCGTCCCGGGCTCTACGAAAGCGTGATCGAGTTCGTCAAAGAGGAGAACGCGGAGGGTGCCAACGTTCGTCCGCAGACAACGGCAAGAGGGATCGGGCTCTTGTTCGGTCTCGAGACGCGTACGCCCTTTGACCGGGCGCCCGCATGGAAGGAACTTCGCGGACAGGTCAACGGGCGCAAGCTTCAGATGCTCCGTGACGCCACATTCCGTCAAGCACTGATCAGCGAGGCCGACGTTCACGGCACAGGTGTTGACCTGGACAATCTCTTCGTACTTCCGGATGGCGACGCTCGGTACGACTGCGACCCCGCGAATTCGCTGACTTCGATTGCAACGGCGCGTGGAGTCAGTCCAGCCGCGGCGTTCATCGAGCTGGCACTCGAGACCGAGGGACAGGTTGTGGCGAACATGCCATTCCTCAATCAGGACTTGTCGGCGGTGGCGGAGATGCTCGACGATCCGCT
>JADWMG010000147.1 GCA_015767405.1 Actinomycetota bacterium | reverse complement strand
GACTCTCGATCTCTTCGAGTCTGAACGGATCACTTCGACATTGCTTGTTCCGACGATGCTCGCCGCGGCGAGTGACGAACAGCTACAGCGTCCGCGCAACATCAGCGCGTTGCGGATGCTTTCTCATGGTGCATCACCCGCAACGATGGCGACGCTGCGCCGAGCAATGGAGGCATTCCCCGGAGTCGAACTCGTACATCTCTATGGCGCGACCGAGACCGCTCCGCTCATCACAGCTCTACCCGATGAGCAGTTACTTCTCGACACGCCTCTCGGGCGTTCGTGCGGAGCGGCTTGCATGGGCATCGAGATCGCGATCCTCGATGACTCGGATGAGCGAGTCAAGTTCGGTGAGATCGGCGAAGTTGGCGTGCGCGGGCCCAACGTCATGCAGGGCTATTGGGGTCGACCTGAGGAAACCGAAGCTGCGCTCAGCGGCGGCTGGTATCACACAGGCGACGTCGGTCGTATCGATTCGGATGGCCACCTGTTCCTCGTCGACAGGTCGAAAGACATGATCGTCACCGGTGGCGAGAACGTCTACAGCACTGAGGTCGAAGACGCAATCGCCAGCCATCCAGCGGTGGCCGAGGTTGCGGTCATCGGGGTTCCCGACGAACGCTGGGGTGAAGCTGTGCACGCTGTGGTCGTCACCCGCTCCCGCGTCGAGGAGGCCGAGCTGATCGAGCACTGTCGCGCCACGATTGCCGGGTACAAGGTTCCCAAGTCGATCGAGATCAGCGAGGATCCCCTGCCCAAGTCGAGCGCCGGCAAGATCCTCAAGCGCACCCTGCGCGACCCCCACTGGGTCGGCCACGACACCCGCATCAGCTAACCCTCCGGTGAACGAACTCCAGATCTCCGGTGAGCTTGAGCGCGACCTGCCCGCGTCTTCGCTCACCGCAAGAGAACGAACTCCAGATCTCCGGTGAGCTTGACCGCGACCTGCCCGCGCCTTCGCTCACCGCAAGAGACATTTACTTGCCGGTGAAGGTGGGTTGGCGTTTGGCTTGGAACGCTCCGATACCTTCGGCGTAGTCAGCGGTCCGCGACGCGGCGCCTTGCGCCTCGGCCTCAGCGGTTAGCACATCGTCGAAGCTCATGTGCTCGCGGTCCATACGCTGCACGATCTGCTTCGACAGGGCGAAGGCCGCAGTTGGCCCAGCGGCGACGCTTGTCGCGAACGTACGAGCCTCGTCGAGTAATGCGTCATCGGCGAAGCATCGATTGACCAGCCCAAGCTCAGCAGCGACGCGTCCGGAGATGAGGGCCCCCGAGTAGATCATCTCGAGCGCACGATGAGGTCCGAGGCGCTCGACGAAGTGACGGTGGCCAGCGCTGTCGAGCACACATCCGATACCGGCAAATGGTGACCCGACCTTCGCCGACTCACCGACGAACACAACATCGCACGCAAACGCCAGCCCGAGCCCGACTCCGAGCGCGGGCCCCTGAACTGCGGCGATTGTAGGCACGGGCACAGCCCTCAGCCGTTCGAACAGCGGGTTGAACTGTTCGACGAGAATCGCCTCGGCGTCTTCGTCTGCCGGGTTCGCATCGCCGAGGTCGCGGCCGGCGCAGAATCCTCGCCCCTCCCCGCGCAGCAACATCGCGCGGCACCCACTGCGCGTCGCATCGTCGATGGCTGCCAGCAGTTCGCCGGCCATTTCCTCGTTGACGGCATTGAACTTCGACGGGCGGTTGAGCACGACTTCCGCTACATCGTTGTCGATCTGAACATTGACGGTCATGCGGCCGACACTATTCGACTGAGCGATGACACACCCGAACGTATGGACAGCCGGTACGGTGTGTCATAGAATGGCTCGCTGAGGGAAGGGACCCCATGGAGACCGAAGAAGAGAAATTCGACGCGCTGATCGACGCTGACGACCGGATCGAACCAACCGATTGGATGCCCGAGAATTATCGCAAAACGCTCATTCGCCAGATTGCCCAGCACGCACATTCCGAGATCATCGGCATGCAGCCCGAAGGTAACTGGCTCACCAGAGCACCGTCGCTGCGGCGCAAGGCAATCCTCACTGCCAAGGTGCAGGACGAAGCCGGTCACGGGCTCTACCTGTACGGAGCGGCTGAAACGCTTGGAACCGATCGCTCCGAACTACTCGACCTGCTGCACGCCGGCCGCCAGAAGTATTCGAGCATCTTCAACTACCCAACGCTCACGTGGGCCGATATCGGCGCCATCGGTTGGCTCGTCGACGGGGCCGCGATCATGAATCAGGTGCCGCTGTGCCGCTGTTCGTTTGGGCCGTATGCGCGGGCGATGGTGCGCATCTGCAAGGAGGAAAGTTTCCACCAGCGGCAAGGTTTCCAGATCATGCTGACGCTCGCCAACGGCACAGACGCACAGCGAGAAATGGCCCAAGATGCGCTGAACCGATGGTGGTGGCCGACAGTGATGATGTTCGGCCCGGCGGACGCCGACTCGCCACATTCCGAACAGAACATGCGCTGGGGCATCAAGCGCATCTCCAACGACGACCTCCGCCAGAAGTTCATCGACGCCACTGTGCCGCAGGCCGAACTCCTGGGGCTGACGATCCCCGACCCGGACCTGCACTGGGACGAAGAGCGCGAGACCTACGACATCGGCGAGATCGACTGGGACGAGTTCTGGACGGTCGTCGGCGGTAACGGCCCCTGCAATGACGACCGGATGGCCACCAAGGTGGGCGCCTACAACGAAGGCGAGTGGGTCCGCGAAGCGGCATCCGCATACGCAATCAAACAAGCTGCACGAGCGAAAGAGGTGGCGGCATGAGCGCCGACTGGCCGGCCTGGGAAGTATTCGTACGCGCCCGCCGAGGTGTCAACCACGTCCATGCCGGAACTGTGCACGCACCTGACGCCGGGCTGGCTATCGAGAACGCTCGCGACCTTTACACGCGCCGGTCCGAAGGCGTGAGTCTCTGGGTCGTGCGGTCGAGCGATGTCGTCTCGTCCGATCCCGACGAGCGCCACTCGATGTTCGACCCGGCGGCCGACAAGTCGTACCGTCAGCCGACCGACTACGAACTGCCGCCCGAAGTTGCACACATGTGATGAGCGGCCCCACCGACAATTCCCCACTGCTCACCTACGTCCTGCGCCAAGGAGACCGCTCGCTCGTCCTCGCGCAGCGGCTGCTCGAGAACGTTGCGCACGCTCCCGAGTTGGAGGAAGACATGGCGCTCGGGAACATCGCACTTGACCTCATCGGCCAAGCTCGACTGCTCTACACGTACGCCGGCGAGATCGACGGTGAAGGCAACGACGAAAACCATTACGCCTACTGGCGTGACGACACCGATTTCACGAACCCATTACTCGTCGAGCAGCCCAACGGTGACTTCGCCCACCTGGTCACGCGGCAGTTCCTCTATGACGCATTCGCCGCGCCCTTCTGGGCGGCGCTGGCAATGAGCAGCGACGAGTCACTCGCGGCGATTGCCGCGAAAGCCGTCAAGGAAACCGCGTACCACCTGCGCCACTCCCGCGGCTGGATGATCCGCCTTGGTGACGGGACCGACGAGAGCCACCAGCGGATGCAAGCCGCCGTTGACCAACTCTGGCGGTTCACCGACGAGTTGTTCGAACAAGACGCGGTCGAAGAAGGACTGCAGGCTGGAGGCGTTGCCCCCGACATGGAGGCGCTCCGCGCTCAATGGACCGCAACGGTCGACGCGGTGCTCGCTGAAGCAACACTCACGCACCCCGAGGACTCGACCATGCGAAACGGTGGCCGTCGCGGTGCTCACGACGAGCCGTTCTCCTTCCTGATCGGCGAGATGCAAGTCGTGGCACGGGCACACCCGGGGGCGTCGTGGTAACCGACGTTGACACGCGCGCTCGCGAGGTCGTCGAGGGCGTCGAGGATCCCGAACTCCCCTACGTCACCATCGGCGATCTCGGCATGGTTCGTGACGTTCAGGCCGACGGAACCCAAATCACGGTCAAACTCACACCCACATACACCGGATGCCCTGCAACAGAACAGATCCGAGACGACGTCTGCGTCGCGCTTGCCGATGCCGGATACGACGCTGATGTGAGCTTCGTACTTTCGCCACCGTGGACCACCGACTGGATTACAGAAGTCGGTCGCGAGAAGCTGACCAAGGCCGGTATCGCTCCCCCGCATCAAGCAGGCGACGGGCACGAGACCCGGCTCGACCTCCCGGTCGCGTGCCCTCGTTGCGGCTCTCGGCACACCAAACGCTACGGCGATTTCGGGTCGACCGCATGCAAAACCAACTTCGTTTGCGAGTCATGCCGCGAACCCTTCGAACTGTTCAAGGCACTGTGATGAGCTCCACCGATACACCGACAATCGACATCGAGACCACGTTCGCTCCACTGGCGGTCACGGAGATCGAACACGACACGGACGACAGCATCATCTTGACGTTCGAGGCGCCGTCCGGATGGCGATTCGACCACGGCCAACACGTGATCCTTCGGCGCCATTTCGACAATGTCGAGGTGCGGCGCAGCTATTCGATCTGTTCTAGGGCGCCTGACGGACCATTGCGCGTATCGATCAAGCGCGTCCCCGGTGGCGTGTTCTCGACTTGGGCAACGAACGATCTACAGGTCGGCGAGAGGATCGACGTGATGGGCCCATCCGGCCATTTCACCCACGATCTCCTGCCAGCCAAGTCACAGCGGTACACGATGCTTGCGGCCGGAAGCGGCATCACACCGATCATTTCAATTGTGGCGACGGTTCTCGAACGCGAGCCGGCATCCACTGTCAGCCTCATCTACGTCAACCGCACGTCGACTTCGACCATGCTGCTTGAAGACCTCGAAGACCTCCGCGACCGTTTCATCGGCCGTCTCGAGATCGCATACCTGTTCACTCGCGAAGCAACGGAAGCCGAGTTGCTCAGTGGCCGACCGGACCGGGAACGTTTCGACGCATTGATCGGCGCGGGGCTCTTCCCCGCAGATGTCGGCCACGTGTTTCTGTGCGGCCCGATGGACCTCATCGAGACCGCGAGCGATGCGCTGGTTGCCGCAGGAACCGATCCGATTCATATCCACCGCGAGTTGTTCACAGCTGACCAGCTCGGATCCGTGCGCTCCGTTGCGCCTCAGGAGATCGACGACACAACCGCAACCATCGCCACCGGTACGGCAACCCTGCACGGGCGCGATACGTCGTTCACGGTCTACGAGGGCGACAGTGTGCTCGACGCAGTGCAGCGCGAACGCCCGGACGCTCCGTTCTCCTGTCGCAGCGGGGTGTGCTCGACCTGCCAGGCAAAGCTCGTCGAGGGCAACGTCGACATGGCGGTCAACTATGGCCTCGAACAAGACGATCTCGACCGTGGGTACGTGCTCACGTGCCAGTCCCGGCCGACCACGACGACAGTCATCGTCGACTACGACGGCTGATCAGCCGACAGCGGCACTCACTAATCTGTCGTTGCGGTGAGCGAAGGCGCGGACAGGTCGCGCTCAAGCTCACCGGAAACTCAGGCACATACTTGCGGTGAGCGAAGGCGCGGACAGGTCGCGCTCAAGCTCACCGGAAACTCAGGACAGGCCGACGATTTCGCCGTTCTCATCGATGTCGATACGCGAGGCAGCCGGTGAACTTCCTAGACCGGGCATTGTGCGCACAACACCACTGATCGGGTATATGAACCCGGCACCTACAGAAGCACGCGCCTCGCGGATGGTGAGCGTGTGGCCGGTCGGCGCGCCCTTGAGCGACGCATCACCCGAAATGGAGAGATGAGTCTTGGCGATACAAACCGGGAGATTGCCGAAGCCGTTGTCTTCGTACGTCTGGAACTGTCGATTCGCTTCGGGGGTGTACTCGACTCGCTCGGCGCCGTAAATCTTGGTCGCCACGGTTTCGACCTTCTGCTTGAGGCTGTCGTCCGACGCATACAGGAAATGGAAACCCTGCTCGTCTTCACAGGCATCGATTACCGCCTCAGCGAGATCGGTCGCCCCGGCGCCGCCGTCGCCGAAGTGATTGCTGACCGCAACTCGCACACCCATCTCTTCAGCAACTTCGCGGATCGCTTGGTGCTCGGATTCGTGGTCGGTCGGGAACGCATTGATGGCCACGACAGGGGTCACCCCGTGAGCCATGACGTTCTCGATCTGCTTGCGAAGATTTGCCGCACCGGCGAGCACATCGTCGGGGTTCTCGAGGATCATTTCGGCAGGGAGATCCCGGCCAGCGACAACCTTGAACTTGCCCGAATGCGCCTTGAGCGCACGCACCGTTGCCACAAGTACGGCAGCATCGGGAACGAGCCCTGAGGTGCGGCACTTGATGTTGAAGAAACGTTCGGCTCCCATGTCGGCGCCGAACCCGGCTTCGGTGATGAGGTAGTCACCGCCACGAATCCCAATGA
>JADWMG010000146.1 GCA_015767405.1 Actinomycetota bacterium | reverse complement strand
CGCCAAGGGTGTCGACCAGGCGGCTATCGAAGCCGCAGCAGGCGGGCTGACGGTGGGGATACCGGCCGAGGGAATCAACGTCGTGTCACGACGTTCTGCCATCCGCCAACTCGTCCACGATGGTCAGCTCTGCATTGCCAGCCCATACGCACCCGGTGCTCGCTTCAGCGCGGGGACAGCGATGGGGCGAAACAAGATCATCTACGCACTCTCGACGGTCGCCTTCGTCGCCAGCGCCGACAGGGATTCTGGTGGCACCTGGACCGGTGCCGTCGAAACTCTCAAACGCGGTTGGTGCCCGGTCACAACGTGGACCGGCCCCGGCGCGCGCGATGGCAATACCGGGCTGGTCGACAAGGGCGCGCACGCAATTACGCAGGTCGATCAGATCTTCGATCCTGCATTGCTCGAGGCGCAGCCAAAGCCTCCTCGGCCGACGTTGTTCTGATCAACTCTCGAGTTTGATAAGTTTGATTAGACAGACTTTTGATATATCAAACTATGAAACATAGGACAGGTACGGGTCATGGCACGTGGGCGACCGAGCAGAGCGACCGTGTATCGACGTCTCGCGTCCGCGATCGAGGAACTCACCGACAGCCTCGGCGGGTTGCCGTCACCGCAGGAGTCCGAGATGATTTGGGCAGACATCTGGCATCTCGAAGCCCATCACTCCACGGCGCTCGAAGGCAACACGCTGGCAGTCAGAGAGGTCGAGATACTCCTCGACGACGGGCGAGCGGTAGGCGCCAAACCACTCGCCGAATACATGGAAGTGCAGGGATACGGTGACGCTGCCCGCTGGGTGTACAGCCACGCCAGCGAGCGCGAAGACTGGGACGATGGCACGCTCATAAACCTGACAGAGGTTCGGCGCATCCACGAATTGGCATTGACGCCAGTTTGGGCTGTTGCTCCGCACCCGCAAGCGACTGCCGCCGAGGGCCCGGGAGGCTTCCGCCACCACGACATCGCCCAATTCAGTGACGGAATGAAGCCACCCCCCTGGACCGAAGTACCAGCGATGCTGTCGGACTGGGTCGCCGACATCGCTCACCTCGGTTCCGAAATCGCAGGGGGGACAGAACTCGATGCTCCTCTGCCCGAACTACTGGCCTCGATCCATCAGCGATTCGAGTTCATCCACCCGTTTCTCGATGGCAATGGTCGAACCGGGCGGCTCGCCATGAATCTCGTTCTCGTCCGGCTCGGTTACCCACCCATCATCATCTTCAATAAGCAGCGTGATGCATATCTTGCCGGGCTGCAGAAATGTGACGGCGGCGATGCCGGGCCTCTTGGCGAAATCATCGCTCGAGCCATGCTCGACAACCTCAACCGATTCATCGTTCCGAGCATCACGGGGCCGCGTCGACTGGTCCCGCTCGCCGCATTAGTCGACGACCGTTTCAGCATCGCTGCTCTGCGCCAAGCCGCGCAACGCGATCGCCTCGAAGCCATACATGGCCCCGACGGCATCTGGCGAAGTTCAAAGGCCGCCGTCGATCGATATGCCGCCAACCGCTATCCGCGCCGGCCAAAGCCGACCTAACCCTGACGACTTCGCGCGTACCGATATCCAACTGATCGACGTGAGTAGCGACGGCTAGTAGCGCACTAGCGACCCTCGTTGGCGAGCCAGCTGCGGTGCTTGAACGCAGCTTTGCGGGCGGCCTTCGCCATCTTCTTGTCGGTCAAGTGCCGGCCGAGAGCCTCGAGCAACTCGATCGTTTCGGGCTGATCGTGGCGCCATATGTCTTCGAGCAGATCAACCTCGGATCGTGCCTGCGTGGCGATGAACAACTGATCGAGATGTTCGGGGCTGTCGATCTCGGAGTACAGCAAGTCGATCATCGGCCCTATCGAAATGAACATGCCGACCTCATCACTCGTCGCCTGACCGGTGTCGAGCAAGAAGAACGCGGCATGGCCGGAACATGAGGAATCGAGAAGTTCGCGGACGACCGGGGCAACCTCTTCGACGGGATCGAGCTTGCGCAGCAACGAGAATGCGGTGATCCGTTGGGCCGGGTGCTCAGCCGCGAGCGCGCCCTCGACGATCAAGCGGGCTCGGGACCCGGTCGACTCGTCCGGACGCCAGCCGCCCAATGCTTCATCTTCGGTCACACTCGCCGTGGCCACCGCGTTGAGGACCACAACTGGCGACGCACTAGCGAGATCATCGACCGTCGACAATTCATACCCGGCGGCCCGCACGAAATCGGGCATTGCATGGCGTCCGAGCGCGGTCAGCGACAACTCGCCGCCCTTGAAGAAAACGACCCTGACATGCTTACGTCGAGCCTCGGTCCGACCACTCCACTCGGCGATCCCGGCACGCACCAAAGTGTCGAACAACTCCGACATGTGGTAGTCGATAAATTCGTCAGACCCAATCGCGGCCAACTCGGCGTAGTCGGAGGCAAACCTCAGCTCGACGACCTGATGTGCGAGCTGGACAAGCTCATCGAATTCGACAGACGACTCATTCGGCAGCAGACCCGCGAACCAGTGGGGAACACCCTCATCGAGAAGATCATCAATATCTTCCAATGGCGATCGGTGCCGGGTCGGTTTTGACCCGAGAGGCCCCATGTACAGCAACGCTCCAATGACCGAAGACGCGCGTTCAACTACCGGTAGATCCAACCACTGCGGGTTGGCGTTGAGCTTGGTCTTCAAGCGCTTCGCGGCTCCGGCCAGGACCGCAACATCCTCAACGAGCGTCAACCATCGCAACTCGAGACTCGTGCGAGTCTTCTCAACCCTGTCGTATACGACCGGGTCCATCTCGTCGCCGGTATCGAGCAGTTCGACCAGTTCGCGTGCATCGGCCAGACGCAGATTCCCAGTATGGGTGAGCTTCAGGCCGCTGTCGCCGAGGTGACGCACCAAGCCGTCGACCTGCCCCAGCAGTCGCGACGCCCCTGCACTGGCCTCGACTTCCGCCGCCGACGGAGGGACGAGCATGAACGGCAACTCGATCGGAGGTGGCTCCCGTGACTCGAGCAGCGGATCGGTTATGGCAACCCGTTCCTCCATCGGAAGTGAATTGAAAGCATCCATTCGCTCATTGAGAACAGCCTCCAATTCCTCGGGCGACGGAGGATCGTCGGATTCGAGCATCGAGAGAACATCGGCCAGCGGGTTGCCCGACGAATCGGAAAGGTCAAGCCCGAGTACGCCCTTCGCCAGACCGAAGTTCGACTCATTGCCGAGCGCCGCCGTGACCTCATCGACCAACCCATCGACGTGGGCCATGATCCGTGCGGCCCGGCTCTTACCACCCTTCAGCCGACCGGTGATCGCCAGGAACTCGATCATCAACTCGACAGCTCGGCACAGCACCGGGGCCTCCTCAGGCCCAACCGAGAACTTGCGCGGTGCCCAGCCGAGAAGGAATTCTTCGACGTCGTCAATGTCGAAGTCGGACAAGTCGCCCGTCGAGTAGTCGAACCGCCAACTGAGGAACGTGTCGGCGTCGGCGACCAACGAACCGTCATCGTCGCCGTAGCGCTGGACCGCCCACGTACCGAAGGCAACCAGAATCTCTTGCTTCGCCGCGACGAACGCCTCGTTGTCGTCTGGACCGAACTGCAGTTGCACCCCTACATGATGGCCCAACTCCGACCGACTGCCGCATACGCACGACACTCATCCCCCATCGAGCAGGAATCGTAGGATCTCGGAAATGGGATCAAAATCAGCCAATGCCTCGACGGCACCCGCGTCTGCGATCAAAGGACTCATGGAATCCATGAATCGGGCGCACCGGCCATGGACGGAGGGACCGTGACGGATTGGGACCAACACGCCGCCGACTGGGACGAGCGCGCCGCGGTCCAGACCTACGCTGTCAGCGCCTTTCGTTCGCTCACCTCGCTCGCCGAGGCAACTGATTTCAACCTCGCTGGTTGCAGTGCCTTTGACTTCGGCTGTGGAACGGGCTTACTCACCGAACACCTCGCAAGCGTCTGCGCACACATCGACGCATTCGATACGTCGCCAGCGATGCGCGACGTGTTGAGCGCGAAGATCGACCGTCACCAGTGGCGCCACGTTCGATTGTTGGACCAACTCCCACCGGCACCTCAGCGATATGACTTGATCGTGTGCTCATCGGTGCTGTCCTTCGTCGATCATTACCCCACGATGGTCGACAGGTTGCTACGCCACCTCGCGGTGGGAGGACTGTTCGTGCAGTGGGACTGGGAGCTGGACCCGAGCGATGACCAATCGCATGGATTCACCAGGGAGGAGGTCCGACGAACGCTCGCGGAGGCTGGCCTCGCGTCGGTCGCTGTCGGCGTCGCATTCGAAGTCACCGTCGACGGCAGCACCATGAGCCCGCTGATCGGTTCAGGCCGTCGCCCGCGACCGGATTCTTGACCGACGGCACCTGAAGACGCGACCACATCAACGAGGTGCCTCGATACATGTCGTCGACGCGCAGCAGGTGCTGTGTTGAGAAGACGCCCGCCCGATTCCTCAGGTCTCGTCCTCGGCGGCTCGCCGCTCCAACCCGGCTTTGCAGGACTGCTTGTGTTGCCAGTTCTCGCCCACACTGTTGACCATCTGACGGGCAGCGAGATGCGGTGCCTGCACGAGTGTGTCGTTCAAACGGACCCGACGGGTCGGGAGATGTGGCCGAAGCGATGATTGCTCGTTTCCCGCCAGCGAAGGCTTGTAAATATTGGAATAGTCAAATATATTGATGGCATGGCTTCGGGCTTACTTTCGCTCGCAGATGCGTCTGCGCTTCTTGGCGTGTCGCCCGAACGCGTTCGCCAGCTTGTGGTCGCCGGTGATCTTCCAGGGGTGAGGTTTGGGAATGCCTGGGCGGTTCCGCGGGAGTCCATTGATGCTCGGCGGAATGCGTCGAATCGTCGAGGTCGCCCCCTGAGTGAGCGACGCGCCTGGCAATCGATTGCGGCCGGCGACGTCGACCTGTCGAATGTCAGTCGGTACCGGAACAGAGGAGAAGTTCATCGCTACGAGATGAGCGATGCCGATCGCGAGTTCGTTCATGGGCAGGAGCGCGCCATGGTGAGTGGCGCTGTTGCTGCAAACGGCTTCGGCGAGCTGCTGCAAGCTGATGGCGCCGAGGCCGACCTCTACGTTTCTGCGTCGCTGCACCGCGAGCTCGGCGTGATAGTCGCAGCGGTGCCTGACCAGTTGGGCGGTGTGACCCTCCGCGTGGTGTCAGACGAGTTGTGGCCCCAAGTAGAACACCTTGACGCCAAGCGAGACAGAAAGGGTCGACATCTGGCGCCGCGCGCCGCGGTCGCGCTGGATCTGATGGAGTCTGGAAACCCAAGGCACTGGGTTGCCGCCGAGAGACTGATCGACAGCACGTGACTGATCACCCGCTGATTGTCTTGCCGCCTTTGATCGGCGGCCAAGCTGAGTCTTGGACAGCCCTTCTGGAGCTTGCTCCGGCGTTCGGTCACAACTGGATACTTGTCGGCGGCCAGATGGTGTTCCTACACGAGGTCGAGCGACAGGCCACCGAGGTCCGGCCGACCAACGATGTCGACGTGGTTGTGGACCTGCGGGCCGAACCGGCAGGTCTCAGCAGGACCCATTCAGCGCTCGTCTCGGCCAGCTTCGACCAGGATCCACCCGGGCCCGAAGGCACAGCGCATCGCTATCGTCGACGAGGGGCGGTGATCGACGTGCTCGCGCCAGACAACGTGGGCTCGAGGGCTCAGCTCCGCCTGGGATCCGGCCGCACGATCGAGGCACCGGGAACGAGCCAGGCGTTTCACCGCAGTTCCACGGTGATCGTTGATGTTGCGGGGGTGAAAGCGCCGGTTCGGCGACCGGACCTCGTTGGCGCATTGCTTGGCAAGGCGGCCGCTGTGGCGAAGATTACGTCCCAGTCGGCGGCAGGCCGCGCCAAGCATCTGCGTGACTTTGATTCCCTCGCCAAGCTGCTCGGCGTGCCAGACCGCCGGGCTGCCGATCTCACCAAGAGCGAATGCCAAATGCTCACGGAGGTTGGTGGCGAACCTACGATTTCCGAACTCGGCGCTACTTCAGTGCGGCTTCTGGTTGGCGGTACTGCGTAATGAGAGGCACTCGAGTACTTGGTCGCGGCGTCTGAGCCTTGGGTCGGCCTTATGTCCTGGCGCAGGTACTAGAAGACGACGACTCGATCGGGTTACTGCTGTCGCCGTTCGACTCTCCCTATCTGCTGACAGCGAACCTGCCCGCTGGCTGACCTGCGCCTGCTCGACGGGTCAGGCGGTGGTGGCGGTTGGTGGTCCTGTGTTGCGGACGGTGCCGTCGGGGAGCGTGAGGGTGAGTTCGCTGTTGGGACCGAGGCTGATGTGTCAACCATGGTTTTGGATCTTGTGGTGGTGGTGTGAACAGACCGGTGTGAGGCGGCG
>JADWMG010000029.1 GCA_015767405.1 Actinomycetota bacterium | reverse complement strand
TCGCCCGCACCGCGCTCGCCGATCTATTCGGCGACGTGGGATCTGCCGCTGCCAGCGACGCGCCACCAAGGCTGGGACGCGGGTGAGCGGCTGGCCGCCCATCGCGAGTACCAGGAGGTCCGTCGGCATCTCGTGGGTGTGATCCCCGATGAGGACGACCGCTGGCAGCGCCTTCAGGACTACTACCTCAACTGCATCAGAGACAGCGACCGCCAGATCGTCGCGGTACTCGACGAGCTGGACGATCAAGGCTTCCTGAACGACGCGGTGGTGATCGCTACGTCTGACCATGGCGAGTTGGGCGGCGCCCACGGCATGTCCGGCAAGGGCGCCACCGCCTACCGCCAACAGAACAACGTCCCGCTCATCATCAAACACCCGGACGTGTCAGGGGGAACCACCAGCGCGGCATTGACCTCACACCTCGACCTGGTGCCCACGATCATCGGAAGTACGGGTTCGAGCTCGGCGAGCACAGAGGATCTCCCGGGACGCGACATCACTCCCGCGTTGTCGTCGGGAGGCTCGATCGGTGTCAACGAGATCAGAGACGCGGCGTTGTACTCGTACAACATGTTCTTGACACTCGACGGAGATTTCGTCGGAGCGTTCGGCAGAGCCCACGCGCCAGGCGCCGATACCGGACCCCCTCCCCGCCCCGACTTCTCCAAGCGAGGTGCCATCCGCAGCATCTTCGACGGCCGCCACCGGTTCACCCGCTACTTCGCTCCGAACGAGCACCACAGGCCCGAATCATTCGCCGAGCTGACCGCACGCAACGACCTCGAACTCTTCGACCTCGAGCTCGACCCGGATGAAACAACCAATCTCGCCCGGGACCCGACGCAGGCCCGAGAGCTGATCCTGAAGATGAACTCCCTGCTGAACCGAACACTCGACGAAGAGGTCGGCACCGATGACGGTAGCTTCCTGCCCACCGGCGACGAAACCGCGTGGGAAGTCGACCGCTGGGACATCTGAACTGCGGGTGCCCCGCCTCGACCAGGGACAACCACGGTCTGAGCAATTCGACGTTTGTATGTAATTTTGTACGGCCAGGCGGCCCAGAAATTACATACAAACGGAAATGGTGAGGGTCAGGGCTCGATGTAGATGCATTCGCCGGGGCATTCCTCGGCGGATTCGATCACGGCCTCGAGTTGGCCATCAGGGATCTCGGCGAGCCCCTCTGCACCCTCGGGGTTGCCCTTGGCAGTGGCGAACACCTTGCCGGCTTCGACAACGTACGCAAGGCCGTCATCGAGCAGTGTGAAGACGTCGGGTGCGATTTCTTCGCACAGTCCGTCGCCGGTACATAGATCCTGGTCGATCCAGACCTTCATGTCAGTGTTGCTCCTCTTCAAGGGGGTGTGTTCTACCGGGAAAGTTTAACCGGGCGAGCACGTGTAAACACGACCATCACTGTCGCGTGTACATTCGCAGCCATGGCCAACGAAGGGGACGATCGTCGAGCCGATAAAGACATGGGCGTTGACGCTGCGAGTCAGATTGCTTCTCTCACAGAAGAGGTCGCTCATCTGAGGGCACGAATTGCCGATGCGCCGAGACGCGTACATTCGCTCGAAGAACGACTTCTCGAAACAAAGGGGCAGTTGGCTGCGGCGGTCGGGCAGAACGAAAAGCTCTCGTACACACTCCGCGAATCTCGTGAAAACATTGCTGCGCTACGCGATGAGGTCGACAAGCTGTCGCAACCTCCCTCGGCGTACGGCGTTGTCGTCGGCAAGAACAATGACAACACCGTTGATGTCTTGACCAGCGGACGAAAGATGCGGGTGTCGCTGCATCCCGACATCGACCACGAGCTCCTCAGCCGCGGCTCTGAGGTAGTGCTCAATGAGAGCTTCAACGTCGTGATGGCCCGCACTCCGGATATCACGGGCGAAGTCGTGACCGTGAAGGAAGTCATGGAAGACGGCATCCGCATCGTTGTCACGGGCAGAGCAGATGAAGAACGTGTCTGCGAGTTGGCCGATGCGATCCGCGGAATGCACATCCGCAGCGGCGATCACCTTCGCCTCGACATCCGATCCAACCTGCTTCTCGAACTGCTGCCCCGGCCGGAGGTCGAACACCTTCTGCTCGAGGAAGTGCCCGACATTTCATATCGAGACATCGGCGGCCTGGATGAACAAATCGAGCAGATTGCCGACGCAGTTGAGTTGCCGTACCTCCATCAAGATCTGTTCACCGAGCATCGCCTTCCGGCACCGAAGGGCATCCTGTTGTACGGTCCTCCCGGTTGCGGTAAAACGTTGATCGCCAAGGCTGTCGCCAACAGCTTGGCCAAGAAGGTTGCTCTAACTGCCGGAGAGGGCAAGGGCCACAGCTATTTCATCAACATCAAAGGCCCTGAGCTCCTGAACAAGTACGTCGGTGAGACCGAACGGCAAATTCGCCTCGTTTTTCAGCGGGCGCGAGAAAAGAGCGACGAGGGGTGGCCGGTAATCGTCTTCTTCGACGAGATGGATTCGATGTTTCGGACCCGCGGAACCGGCATCAGTTCCGACATGGAGTCCACGATCGTCCCCCAGTTGTTGGCGGAAATCGACGGCGTCGAGGGGCTGACCAATGTCATCGTGATCGGGGCGACCAATCGTGAAGACCTGATCGATCCCGCGATCCTTCGGCCCGGTCGACTCGACGTGAAGATCAAGATCGAGCGCCCGAACGTAGATGCGGCCCGCTCAATTTTCGCGAGGTATCTCTCAAATGACATTCCAATCGCCGCAGACGAATCAGTCGCCGAAATGATCGACTCGACCGTGTCCGAGATGTACAGCGATGACGAGGTGAACAGATTCCTCGAAGTGACGTACCAAAATGGCGACAAAGAGATCCTCTACTACAAGGATTTCGCATCAGGAGCGATGATCGAGAATGTGGTTCGGCGGGCCAAAAAACTAGCAATCAAGCGAGTAATCGATGGTGGACCGAAGGGTGTCTGCACCGCCGACCTGCTTGCCTCGATCAAACAGGAGTACAAAGAACACGAGGATCTGCCCAACACGACCAACCCTGATGACTGGGCGAAGATCTCGGGCAAGAAGGGCGAACGCATCGTATTCATCCGAACGCTCGTGGCCGAATCGGCCGTGGATGACGCTGAGGGTGGCCGTGCAATCGAACGGGTGCAGACGGGTCAATACCTGTAGGCATATCTGCCACAGCCGGGGTTGGTGGACCACATCTGTGCGTCGACCTCCGATAGGTTTCGTTCATGGCGTTGCCAAAGGTCTGCGGAATTGAGACCGAATACGGCATTGTCGTGCGCGGCGGTGACAACAATCCGGTAACGGCATCTTCCGTTCTGATCAATGCCTATGTGTCCGCCACGGCGCGTCAACGGGGCCGGATCGATTGGGACTTCGAAGACGAGCAGCCCGCAAACGATGCCCGCGGATTCTCGCTGGACGATGCACTCGCTCCCGAGGTCGAGACGACGCTCGTCAACGCAGTTCTAACCAACGGCGCGCGGTACTACGTCGATCACGCTCATCCAGAGATCTCCACACCAGAGGTCACCACCGCCCGCGAAGCGTTGGTATGGGACCGTGCAGCCGAGGAGATTATCCGCAAGTCGATGATCGAAGCAGCGACGATTCTCGGTGATGACGGCGAGATCATCGTGCACAAGAACAACTCCGACGGCAAGGGAAACAGTTACGGCTGTCACGAGAACTACCTGATCGCCCGCCATGTTCCGTTTGGACGGCTGGCAAATCAGATCACCGCCCATTTCGTCACACGTCAGGTGTTCTGTGGTGCTGGCAAGGTGGGATGTGAGCTGCCGGGTCGGCCCGACAATTACGTGCCCTACCAGATCAGCCAGCGGGCGGATTTCTTCGAAGAAGAAATCGGTCTCGAAACCACCCTGAAGCGTCCCATCGTGAACACTCGTGACGAACCCCATGCTGACGCACAGAAATACCGCCGGCTGCATGTGATTGTTGGCGACGCAAACATGTCTGAGGTCGCCACTTATCTCAAGGTCGGCACGACGGCAATCATTCTCGCTTTGATCGAAGACGATGAACTCGGCGACGAGTGGGTGCTCGAACATCCCGTCAAAGCAATCCGCCAGGTGAGCCACGACCCATCGCTCAAACAGACCGTCATGCTCGGCGACGGTCGCCGAGCGACCGCACTGGAAATCCAATGGGGTTTGCTCGAGAGGGCCCGCAAGTACGAGCAGGCTCACGGACTGGCGTGCGTGGGCGAAGAAGTAGGGGCCGATGTCCTCGATCGTTGGGAAGGTTTGCTTTCGGGCCTGGAAACCGACCCGGAGTCGGTCGCCGACAGCGTTGATTGGGTGGCCAAGCGCAGACTCATAAATGGTTATGCGGACCGCCACGACATATCGCCGGGCTCAGCCCGGCTGAAGGCGATCGATTTGCAATATCACGACCTTCGAGCTGAACGATGTCTTGCCCTCCGAGCCGGGCTCCAGACGCTGGTTTCCGCTGATGAAGTTGAAGAGGCAATGACACAGCCGCCGAAAACAACCCGAGCATTTTTTCGGGGTCGTTGCCTTGCCAAGTTTCCCGATGATGTGGTCGCAGCCAACTGGGATTCGTTGGTGTTCGACATTGGGCATGATCCGTTGAGACGGGTTCCGATGATGGAACCATTGCGGGGGACAGCGGAACACGTTGCTACGTTGATCGATACGAGTGACACAGCCCGCGAGCTACTCGATCGGCTCGGTGAGTGAGACAACACAACATCTACGCTGCTACTGGGTATTCAACATTTGGAAGGGAAGGTCAAGCTGATGGCAGAACGCACCCATAAACCGAAGAACACTCCGAAACGCGACACTGAAGCTGGCGAGGCCGCACCGCCGTCAACCGAGACCGGCGAGAAGCTCAAGGCTGAGCTCGATGATTTACTCGACGAGATCGACGAAGTTCTCGAAACCAACGCGGAGGATTTTGTCAAGTCCTATGTTCAAAAAGGCGGTCAGTGACCTGTGACGATGCCGTTGTTCAGCACCGGTGAGGACCCGGGTGCGAACTTTGCCGAATTACTCCGACGCGTCGGTCTCGACGATGACGTACCCGGCACGCTGGGCGCTCAGAACGGGTCGCGAAGCGAACTTCTGCATGATCTGGGCGTTCCGCACGCAACAACTTGCGTTGCATTGAATTATGGCGAAGGAGTCGTCATGGCGGGCGACCGTCGTGCAACCTCTGGCAACTTGATCTCACATCGAACGATGGAAAAAGTCGTCGAAGCCGATCGATACAGCGGTGTTGCCATTGCTGGGGCCGCTGGCACAGCAATGGACATGATTCGGCTGTTCCAGCTGCAGTTGGAACACTATGAAAAAGTTGAGGGCTCCGCTCTGAGCCTCGAGGGCAAGGCCAACCTGCTGTCGACAATGGTGCGCGGCAATCTGCCCGCGGCGATGATGGGCATGGTCGTTGTCCCGATTTTTGCGGGCTACGACCTACGGCGACGCTGTGGTCGATTGTGGGACTACGACGCAACCGGTGGTCGTTACGAGGAGCGCGACTTCGTAACTACCGGCTCAGGAAGTATGCAGGCAGGCACAGTTGTGAAGGTCGGCTTTCGTGGTGACCTCACCAAAGACGAAGCTGTTGACTTAGCAGCTCGCGCGCTTTGGGAGGCGGCCGACGCCGATTCGGCGACCGGTGGGCCAGATGCCCTGCGCGGCATCTACCCAGTTGTTGCGACGATCGATGCCGACGGTTGGAGCCGCCTCGGAGACGACGACCTCGCGGCGCGGTACGAAGCGATCGTGAATGAGGTGCGATCACGATGACGATGCCCTTCTACGTAGCCCCCGAACAGATGATGAAGGACCGCGCGGACTTTGCTCGTAAAGGCATCGCTCGGGGGCGAGCCTTGGTTGCAGTTCGCTACACAGACGGCATCGTGATAGTGGCTGAGAATTCCTCACAGACCTTGCGCAAGGTCAGCGAGATCTACGATCGAATCGCCTTCGCCGGAGTCGGCAAGTACAACGAGTTCGATCAACTGCGAGTGGCCGGTGTGCGTGCTGCCGATCTCAAGGGCTATCAATATTCTCGCGACGACGTAGATGCCCGGAGTCTTGCAAACAGCTACGCCCAAATGCTCGGCACGATCTTCACTCACGAGATGAAGCCGATGGAAGTCGAGATTCTCGTCGCTGAGGTTGGGCTCGAACCTGCCGGTGACCAGATGTTCCACATTCTCTATGACGGAACGGTTGTAGACGAGCGTGACTACTCCGCCATCGGAGGTGACGCTGAAGCAACGCGCTCCCGCCTCGAAGAAACCTGGACCGATGGGCTCGACCGCAGTACGGCAATCTCTGTTGGGGTAGCCGCGCTCGGTGGACCCGACCGCGAGATTCCCTCCGCCGAACTCGAAGTTGCCGAGTTGGTGCGTGGGAACGGCCGTCGCTGCTTCCACCGTCTCGCACCCGACGATCTCTGATCGGCGCTGACCAAGCGCGTTCTCGAGAACGGCCGGACAGGTTGGCGTACGATGCGAACCGTGGTGGCAATTGACCTGAACAGCGACCTTGGCGAGGCGTATGGAATTTGGCAGCTCGGCGACGACGCGGCGATGTTGCAAGTCGTTACGAGTGCCAACGTTGCATGCGGTTTCCATGCAGGCGATCCGAGCATCCTTCGAGCCACGTGTACAGAGGCCATCGAACGCGGCGTCGCCATCGGGGCCCACGTTTCATATCCCGATGTTCTGGGGTTCGGTCGTCGTCACATCCAGATGGATCCGGCCGAGCTACGCGACGCGGTTCTGTACCAACTCGGCGCGCTCGATGCGTTCGCCCAAGTCGCTCGATCAGAGATCGCTTACGTCAAACCACATGGGGCGCTGTACCACGCGGCGACAACCGATTCCACGGTGGCGCGAGCCGTTGTCAGCGCAGCCGTCGAATACGACCCGTCTCTCGCAATCCTCGGGGCACCTGGGTCAGAGCTGATCGCGGCGGCTGATGAAGCCGATCTCGAATCAGTTGCTGAGGCTTTTGCTGATCGCGCGTACAGACCAGATGGTGGTTTGGTGTCACGTCGAGAACCCGGAAGCGTGCTCACGGAACCGGCCGAGATCGCCGAGCGCGCCGTCAGGATTGCTGTTGACAATGAAGTGGTAGCCGTAGATGGAAGCATCTTGACGATCCGGGCTAGGTCGCTCTGCATCCACGGGGACACACCCGAGGCGGTGACGATCGCCCGTGCGGTCCGCTCCGCTCTCGACGCAGCCGGTGTCGGGGTCTACCGTTTCACCGGTTGATGGTTACCGACCAAGGGTCACTGACCGAGAGGATGATCGATGACGTATGCACTAGCAGAGCGGCCGTTCTATGACGCTGATAGCCACATTATGGAGCTGCCGAACTTTCTGATCGACTATCCGCACGTTGAAGGGGGTCGCGATCCGATCGGGCGATTTGAGTCATCCCTCGGATCGCGTACCGATGCTGTCCGTGAGAATTTCTACGCCGAGAACTTCCTCAAGATCTTCGCGGGCGCGCGAGTCCACGACAAGTTGAGCGTCTGAGCCGGAACAATTGCGAATGCTCTATCGGCCCTACGGTCCGAGTGCCTGGCTGATCGAGGACATTGCCGACCCGATCTCATGGGCCACTGGCCTCGAAAAGATGAACCACCCCGGCGTTCATGAGATCGTGCCGGCGAAGGAGACCGTTCTGGTCATCTGTGAGCGGGCGGCTCATGCTGAAGTCGGTCGTCTGCTCGAACAGGTGAACCCCATCGCGCATCACGACGGTGTGCGGGAGGTGATTATCGACGTGACCTACGACGGCGATGACCTAGCCGATGTCGCCGAGCGCGTCGGGCTGAGCATCGAGGCAGTCATCCATCGACATTTAGCGGTCCAGTACACGGTGGAATTCTGCGGGTTCAGTCCGGGTTTCGCGTATCTCGGCGGCCTCGACGACGAGCTTCGCATTCCACGTCGAAGTACGCCGCGGACGCGGGTTCCGGCGGGATCGGTAGCGATCGCCGCGGACTACAGCTGCGTCTATCCCTCACAGTCGCCAGGCGGTTGGCATCTGCTCGGGCGAACCACCGCTGAGATCTGGAATGTCGGGCGGAGTGAACCAGCGCTCTTGACACCGGGCACAACCGTGCGCTTCAAGCAGGTCGGGCCTTGAGATACCCAGCCGCCGCTCTGAGCATCCTCGACGTCGGATGGTCAACAACCATCCAGGACTGCGGTCGCGTCCGCTTCGCCAGTCTCGGCGTGCCCAGAGCGGGTGCCGTAGACCGGGGGGCGCATGATCTGGCTAATCGACTTGTCGGCAACACGATCGAGGCGGCAACGTTGGAAACGAATCGTGGTCTGGTGATCGAAGCACGCCAGCCGCTCATAGTCGCTACAAGTGCCGACGGTCGGCGTCACACGTTGCGTGTCGGAGATCAGCTCCGCATTGATGCTCCGACTGACGGGATGTGGGGGTATCTGGCCGTGAGGGGTGGTATTGATGTCGAGCCGGTGCTCGGCTCGCGATCTCATGACACATTGTCCGGTCTGGGCCCTCCACTATTGCTGACAGGTGGCAGGCTTCCGGTGGGGAACGATCCACGAACGGATCTCCCAGCCGACCTCGCTCCGCCCAGAAGTGCCGGTTCTGTTGTCCGCGTGTGGCCGGGGCCACGTGCTGACTGGTTTCGTCTCGGACTCTCAGCGCTAACGGGTCGGACGTGGATCGTGCAGAGCGACGTGAGCCGGGTCGGCGTGAGACTGTCGTCAGGAGCTTTTGAACGTGTTCGGGAGACGACGTCCGCGACGATGCCGAGTGAAGGTCTTGTTGAAGGGGCGATTCAGGTAACGCCGTCGGGCGAACCGATAGTGATGCTTGCCAATCACCCGACGACCGGTGGCTACCCGGTCATCTGTGTTGTCGACCCGGACGACATCGCGATTGTGGCCCAGTCCAAGCCGGGTACAACACTGAGATTTCGTCCAGCCTGATGTAGGCCGACGTATGTGGATAGGTTGACGTCGCGCAGGTGAATCTGAGCAGGAAGCGGATAGGGGAGGGATGATGGACCGCCGCATATTTGGACTCGAGAACGAATATGGCGTGACCTGCACGCTCCGCGGGCAGCGGCGTCTGAGCCCCGACGAAGTGGCGCGGTACCTCTTCCGACGTGTCGTTTCCTGGGGTCGCAGCTCGAATGTCTTCCTACAGAACGGCGCCCGTCTGTACCTCGATGTCGGCTCGCACCCTGAATATGCGACACCTGAGTGCGACTCGCTCTACGAGTTGGTCGCCCACGACAAGGCGGGGGAACGGATACTCGAACAACTTGTTGAGTCAGCCGAACAACGACTGGCTGAAGAATCGATCCGGGGCACGATCTATCTCTTCAAGAACAACACCGATTCCGCGGGGAACTCCTACGGCTGCCACGAGAACTATCTCACCCGCCGCGAAGACGACCTCGGACACTACGCCGAGGTGCTGATTCCCTTCCTGGTGAGCCGACAGATCTATACCGGTGCCGGCAAGATCCTCCAAACGGCTCGCGGAGCCACCTACTCCATTGCCCAGCGCGCGGAACACATTTGGGAGGGTGTCTCATCTGCAACGACGCGCAGCCGTCCCATCATCAACACCCGTGACGAGCCCCATGCCGACGCTGAAAAGTTCCGTCGGCTCCACGTAATCGTCGGCGACTCGAACATGAGCGAGTACACGTCGTTCGTCAAAGTCGGCACCGTTGCATGCATGCTGCGGATGCTGGAAGACAACAACGTTGTGCTGCGTGACATGACCCTCGAAAATCCGATCCGGGCGATCAGGGAGATCAGTCACGACATGACGTGCCGCCGAACGGTTCGGCTTGCCAACGGCCGAGAGGTCTCAGCACTGGACATTCAGCGGGAGTACTTGGATCGGGCGTTGCGATACAGCGAGTCGCAAGGGTTCCCGCCGATGGAGCAGCGCGCTTTGGAAATGTGGGAACACTGTGTGACCACCATCGAGAAGGATCCACTCCTGCTCGATCGTGAAGTCGACTGGGTGATCAAGTACAAGCTCCTTGAGGCATTTCGTGAACGACATGGTCTTCCGCTCGGCCATGCCAGAGTCCAACTCCTCGACCTGCAGTATCACGACGTCTCGCGGTCCCGCAGCCCGTTCTACAAGATGCAGGACAAGGGCCTTGTCGAACGTGTCTGCAACGACGAGGACATCGCCCAGGCGGTCGACACGCCACCACAGACCACACGAGCACGTCTTCGCGGCGACTTCGTCAAGCGTGCGAAAGAACGTAAGCGGGACTACACCGTCGACTGGGTGCACTTGAAACTCAACGATCAGGCGCAGCGAACAGTCCTTTGCAAAGACCCGTTCAAGAGCCGCGACGAGCGAGTCGAACGCCTGATCGACTCGCTGTAGGACCCGTCTGCCACCGCGTCTAGGTGCTCGGCGGATACCGTTGCAGCGCCGTGACATCTGAGACCACCGTTCCTGTAGCTGCCGACTCGTCCGCGGCAGATGCCGAGACCGATACCGATGCGACGCCGCAAGCGGCAGCGAAGCCCAAGCTGCCACCTGGTGCTCGGGCATTCATCGATTGGGTTGTCGTCGTCTCAGTGGCACTGTTGGTCGCTTTTGTCGTCAGAGGGTTTGTCCTCGCGCATTTCGTCGTCGAGGGCTCTTCGATGTACTCGACACTCGAAACTGGCGACCGCGTTTTCGTGAACAAGCTCTCGTATCGGCTCCACGATCCGAACCGCGGCGATGTCGTGGTGCTCCATCAGCTGAGTGGCGCGTCAGAACGGGATTTGATCAAACGAGTGATCGGATTGCCGGGTGAGACCGTTGAGATGAGTAACTGCACGGTGCTCGTCGACGGACGCATCTTGAACGAGCCGTATCTGGATCCAGATGTTGTTACGCCCACCGACTGCGGTGGCGACTACACCCTTGATGGGGTGGTGCCTGACGACCACGTCTTCGTCATGGGTGACAACCGTGGCGGGTCGCAGGACTCTCGCGTGCTCGGGACAATCAGCGAAGATGATCTGATCGGTCGCGCCTTCGTCGTGTTCTGGCCGCGCAGCAACTGGCAGTGGCTCTGACCGCCACACCGCGCCCAAGATTTGTGTCAGCGCTTACCGGCGGCGTTCACGTTTCTGCTGACACAAACCGGCTGAGTCAGATTTGTGTCAGCGCTTACCTGTGGCGTTCACGTTTCTGCTGACACAAACCGGTGGGTGGTCCGGGCCCGGGCGGGGGTGAGATCGGCGCGGTTGGGGCGGGTTGGCTCAGAATTGGCCGAGTTCGGTGTTGAACGCATCGATCATCACATCGACATGGTCGCTGTAGACGCCGTCCAGGCCCATTCGGAATGCGGGTCGCAGATCGTGTTCGTGCTGCATGTCCCAACCGAAGGCGATCAGCCCGAAGCGGTGAAAGAGTGCAACCAGACCGCCGTTCCAGTCAGATTTATGGAGGTTGATGCCGTCGATACCGTGCCGGGCCAGCGTGCTGGCTCGCCGTTCTGGCCCCTCCTTCATCCTGTCGAGTCGCGTGGACTGAATTATCCGCATGCCCCGGTCTTCGTCGCGGAGGGCTATTGCCCGGTCCAGGTCAGGCTCGCACAGCCAGAGGCGATCGAGCATCTCGGGGTCGTGAGACCGTACAGCGTCGACAATTGGCCCGGCCGAGGTGGGATCTTTCAGATCGAGTGAGAGTTGGTAGTTAGTTCCACATTCCGAAAGCAACTCGTCGATCGTCGGGATATGGGCAGGCAAATCAGTGCGAAGTGTCTCTGAAATTGGCTTTCGGCGCACTCCCTTCTTGACGACACCATCATGGTCCAGGACTGCCACACCGTCGGCCGTGAGCCAGACATCGCTCTCCAATCCCGAAGCACCCAGACGTAGACCGAGTGCAAACGATTCGATCGTGTTCTCCGGGGCGTGGGCTCGCGCGCCGCGGTGCGCAAACGTCAGCGGTGGATCGAGGAGGGAAGGCAGACGTTGTTGCACTCCGGGACATGATGGCAGCCCCGTAGACTGCACCGGTGTTCAATCTCCAGGGCAGCGAGATAATTATCATCCTGCTGCTCGCGCTCGTAGTGCTCGGCCCCGACAAATTGCCTGATGCGGTCCGGCGCTTCAGTCAGACCTTCTCCGAGCTCAAGAAGATGGGTTCAGGCTTTCAGACCGAGCTGAAGTCGGCTCTCGACGAGCCCATGCGCGAGATGCGAGAGACCGCCCAGATGGTCAAAGACGCGGTAGATCCGTCAAAGATCACTGCCGAGGCCGAAGCCGAGCGCCGTCTGAGTGACGAAGCGGCGTGGTCAACTCCGACGGAACCCACTTCAACGGAACCCAAATCAACGGAACCAAACTCTGCAGAACCAACGCCAGTGGATCCACCGCCAGAGGAACCCGTATCGACGGCAACTGACGCTCCCGTTGATGATGCTCAGTCGTTCGAGGGCGTCACCGACCCGGGGTTCGATCTCATCGCAACACCCGGAGACGCTCCCGATGATGAGCGAACGTCAGATGACAAGGCACTCGAGAACCCCGATGAGACGACAACATCGTGAGTGCTGACGAAAAGACCGACGAGGAGCCAGATCAACACACGATGACGCTCACCGAACATCTTGGTGAGCTCCGCGTGCGCATCATCCGATCAGCCCTGGCTGTTGCCATCGCCATGGTGCTCGTCGTTGCCTTCTACGACCCGATACTCGAATTCCTCAAAGAGCCGTACGTCGATCTATGCAACTCGAAGCCTCCAGACTTCTGCGACCCTGAACTGAACTCTTTCACGCCAACAGAGGGCCTGGCCACACGACTGCGCGTAGGCATGTACGGCGGCATCATCATCGCTCTGCCCGTTCTGCTCTGGCAGATCTGGCGCTTCATCGTTCCGGCCTTGAACCGCAAAGAGAAGAAGTACGCGATTCCGTTTGTCACGTCCTCGATTGTGCTCTTCGCACTCGGGGGAACTCTCGCTTATCTCAGCGTGGACCGGGCACTGGATTTCCTGATCTCGTGGGCCGGCGAAGACGTCAATCAGATCTTCTCTGTCAGCAGTTACATCAGGTTGGTCGGCCTGATGGTATTCGCGTTTGGAGTCGGTTTTCTTCTCCCCGTACTGCTTGTGTTCCTGCAACTTGCGGGCGTGATCACCCCGCGTCAACTGCTCCGCAGTTGGCGCTACGCAATCATCGGAATCTTCGTGCTGGCGGCGGTCATCACCCCCTCTGGCGACCCCATAACTCTGATGCTGCTCGGCGTCCCTATGATCGTTCTCTACTTTTTCGCGATCTTGGTCGGATGGCTGATTGTTCGCCGTCGCCCGGCTGACACGTGACCGTTCGGCCCGATCGCGTCGAGCTGATAGCTCGCTACCCATTTCCGATCGACCGCTTCCAGGAGGAGGCATTCGACGCGCTTGATCGGGGCGACCACGTCGTCGTCGCTGTGCCGACCGGGAGCGGCAAGACCGTCGTGGCCGAGTATGGGATCGCTACGGCACTCGCCGCGGGACGTCGATCCTTCTACACGGCACCGATCAAGGCACTCTCCAACCAAAAGTATCGCGACCTCATCGAGATACACGGCAACGAGAAGGTCGGCCTGCTGACTGGAGACAACTCGATCAACGGCGATGCACCGATTGTGGTCATGACAACCGAGGTCCTGCGCAACATGATCTACGGCCGGGCAAATGTCTTGGACGACCTCGCACTTGTTGTGCTCGACGAGGTGCACTTCCTCCAGGATGCGTACCGCGGTCCTGTGTGGGAGGAGGTGATGATTCACCTTCCTCAACACGTCCAGTTGATCTGTCTGTCCGCAACCGTCAGCAATGTCGAAGAACTCGCGGAATGGATCACGACGGTTAGGGGTCCAACAGCATCAGTTGTCGAACGGCAGCGCCCGGTTCAACTCGAGAATCGATACCTGGTCGCTGATCGCTCCAACGAGCGCCTGTCGTTTCTCCCCGTCTTTGTCGACGGCGGAATGAATCGTGATGCCCTTCGGCTCGATGAGTCTGGCGCCCGCCGAGGCGGCGGAAGGGGGCCTCGCAAGCGTGGTGGCGAGCAGGGGCGTTCCAATGGGCCGCCGCGTCGCCGACTTGCACCTCCCGGCCGTGTGGAAACGGTTGAACTTCTGCGGGCCCACTCGCTGTTGCCGGCCATCTTCTTCATCTTCAGCCGTGCGCAGTGCGATGCTGCGGCGAAGTCTTGCGTTGATGCCGGCCTCAACTTGACAACCCCTGAGGAGCGTGCCGCGATCGCGGCCATTGTCGACGAGCGCCTGGGGGCACTCGAGGACGCCGACCTTGCCGTGTTGGGGTATCCCCAGTTCATAGCCCAACTCGAATGCGGAATCGCCGCGCATCACGCCGGCATGGTTCCGCCGATGAAAGAAGTCGTCGAGTCATGTTTCATCGAGGGCCTTGTCAAGGTGGTTTTCGCGACTGAAACGTTGGCGGTTGGCATCAATATGCCAGCGCGATCTGTCGTGATCGAGAAGCTGACCAAGTTCACAGGTGAGACTCACGAGCGCCTCACGCCGGGCCAATACACCCAATTGACCGGCAGGGCGGGCCGACGCGGCATCGATGACAGCGGCACTGCTGTAGTGCTTTGGTCACCTTGGGTCCGATTCGACGAAGTAGCCGAGCTAGTCGGTAGTACATCATTCCACCTCAGGTCTGCCTTCCGCCCTACCTACAACATGGCCGCCAACCTGATTCGCACGTACTCGAGTGAGCAGGCACATCACCTGCTGAACCTGTCGTTCGCGCAGTACCAGGCCGACCGTGATGTCGTCCGTATGGAGGCCCGGCTCGAACGCAAACGGGTTGCCCACGCGGAACTGCGCGCTCAGTGCACAAGTGAGTTCGGTGACCTCGACGAGTATCGCCAGATCCACAACCGAGAGTCGAGGCGTCGTGCGACTGGGAGAGAAGAACGCGTTCTCGCCATCAACGCTGCTTGCGCCGGGCTGCGTCCCGGTGCGGTCATTCACATCTCAAAAGGCAAGTACCGCGGGGCTGCCGTGATGGTTGCGAGTGCCAATCGGAAAAAGGGCACTCGCCTAACTCTCATCTCCAAGTCAGCCGATCTGTTGTACGCCACCGCCGAAGACTTCGACGAACCGCCAAGCCAAGTTGGCAAGGTTGCATTGCCTAGCGCTTTTGCCCCGAACCGCAAGGACTACCGCCGCGACGTGGCCCGTCGATTGCGCAAGGTGAAGCTCAGTTCTGCTGACCGCCACAGTTCACGGCGCTCCCGAGACGAACTCGCTCACCGACACCCGGTGGCGCAAGACCCGGAGCTACGTTCGAAGCTCAACGCCGCCGGGCAGGCTGACCGCATCGAGCGGGAGATCAACGATCTCGAGCGCCGCGTGCAGGGCAAGAATCAATCGCTCGCTCAGGAGTTTGATCGCGTTCTCGATGTGCTTTCTGAGTACGGATATATCGACCTCGGGTCATGGACGCTCACTGATGCCGGGGAGATGTTGGCTCGTACGTTCCACGAGTCCGACCTGCTTGTCACGGAAATCATCAGGGCGGGGCTCCTCGATGAGTTGAGTCCGCCTGACCTCGCTTCGCTGGTCTCAGCAGTGGTTTATGAACACCGAAGCCCCGATGACCCGCCGGCACCATGGTTTTCCTCACCAGACGCGCGTCAGCGGTGGCGGCGCATGGCCGTGCTCAGCGAAGATCTGGCCGCACACGAACGAGCCGTCGGACTCACCGAACATCGCGCTCCAGACCCGACATTCTCGGCCATCGCCTATGCGTGGGTGGCGGGGGAGGGGTTCGCAGAAGTCGTCAGCGAAGAGGAGCTCACAGGAGGCGACTTCGTTCGCACGATGAAGCAGTTGATCGACCTGTTGCGCCAACTCTCGACCATTGCGCCGTCGCCCTCGACTCGGCGGGCGGCGGCCAAGGCGGCCGAGGCCGCTTTCCGCGGAGTCGTCGCAGACAGTTCTGCACCGGCAGAGACAAAGCCGGATGTGGAGACTCGGGCAGACTCGTGACGGTTCGTTCCGGCGATTCATGGGGGCGAATCGTGTCCCGACCCGGCGCATTACGAACGGTCAACGACGATGCTGAATTGGCCGCGGCGCTGACCGATGGCTCCGGACTGCCTACTGCGGTGCTCCATGGGGATCTCGCTCGGACCTTGGGCACCACAACGACCAACACAAACGGAGAGATCGGGGAGTTCACCGTCGACCTGGTCCAGGTAGTGCTCGATGACGGCATCGAACGAACTGCCTGCGCGCATGTTGTGGCCCGCTCATCTTGGGGGCGCGGTTCCTGGTGGACGGGCCCCGTGTTGGCCGTGATGAACGCGGAGTTCTACGGGAATTGGGATGTCGCTCCGCGTGGGCATCCGAACGACGGGCGCGTCGAGACCTTCGAATGTGATCAAGGCTTCCCGATTCGCCAACGCTTCGCTGTTTCGCGCCGACTCCCTTCGGGGTCCCACCTTCCACACCCGGCGATCACCACCAGTTCAGTTCGGCATGCCAGTTGGACGTTCGAGCGGCCCCTCGTCGTGTGGGTCGACGGCAGGTACAGGTGATCAGAGATCTATCGCGCGCCGCCCCAGGTCAGCGACCTCGCGAGATCCCGGATGATCGGACTTCACCGTTCTAGAGTGGTCGATCGTGACTGTGTACACCCCGGAGTCCTTCACCTCCGATGAGTCAGAAATTCTGCGTCGGTACTTCACGAACCTGGATGGACCTGTCTTTGCCCTTGTGAACCTCCCCGAGGTTGTCAAGGGTGCCTTGTTCGCGAGGTACAGCCGGAGCCCGAAATCTCTACGGCGACTATTTCTCGATGAATTCGTGGGCGACCTCGACGTCAGTGGTGACCACACCATTGATGCCACGATTGGGTTGGATCGGGCCGAAGAACTCTACGAGCGGGTGTTCTTCGACTACGGCGACGACTCGGTCGCTCAGCTTGGTGGCGTGCATCTCGCATGCGAACAAGCGTCGAACATCCTGACCAAAATACTCGAGTGGGGTCGCCTGATGAGCTACCTCGAGCAGAGTACGCGGTACATCGCCTACGACTCTCGACTTGGGGGTCGGTATCGCTATTTCCGCGATCCAGATGTGCTGGCTGGACCCTTTGGAACTCGTTACGTGGGAGATCTCGACCGAATCTTCGATGCCTACAGCAACAGCGTCGACGCGGTTACGGAACATGTTCGCTCCACGATTGCACGGGGTCCGGACGACAGTGAATTCATATATCGCACCGCGACGAGGGCAAAGGCACTCGATGCAGTCCGGGGGATTTTGCCGGCGGCTGCCACGTCCAACGTCGGCATCTACGGCACCGGGCAGGCATTCGAAGCACTCCTTTTGCGGATGCGGGCGCATCCTCTACCTGAGGCCCGCGAGTACTCCGAACTCATGCTGCATGAGCTGCGTAAGGTCATTCCGAGCTTCCTGCGGCGTGTCGATCTCCCTGATAGGGGGGGAGTATGGACTGACTACTTCGCCACGACGCGAGGTGAGACCGCGCAACTCGTCGAGGACCTGTTTTCGTCGACTCCCGTCGAGGCCGCTACTGAGGTTGAGTTGGTCGACTTCGACCCTGACGCCGAAGACAAGCTTCTCGTAGCGATCTGTTACTCACACTCCACGATGCCTGAGCATCAGCTGATCGCCAAGGTTCGCGACCTGGGAGTCGACGAGCGCGTCTCGTTGATGCGGGCGTACGTCGGAGAGCGTCAGAATCGCCGCCACAAGCCCGGACGAGCATTCGAGCGTAGTTTCTACAGGTTCGACATTTTGAGCGACTACGGGGCGTTCCGTGACATGCAGCGCCATCGCATGCTCACGATTGAGTGGCAGCGGCTCACACCCAATCACGGCTACTCCAGGCCCGAATTGGTCGAGGAGGCAGGTCTTACCGCGCAATTCGACGAAGCGATGCAACGCTCCGCAAGTCTCTACGACGTTCTGAACACCGACTACCCGCAGCAGGCCCCGTACGCCGTGTCTATGGCATATCGGATGCGCTACAGCATGCAGTTCAACGCCCGTGAGGCGATCCACATGCTCGAGTTGCGGTCTTCTCCGCAGGGCCATCCTTCGTATCGCAGGGTCGCAATTGAGATGCATCGGTTGATCGGCGAACAAGCCGGTCACCATGCAATAGCGGCGGTGATGAACCACATGACAACAGCCGCTCCTGAGCTCGAGCGACTGGAGTCTGAGCGCCGAGCCGAGTCACGGCGGGCCTCTACTTGAAGCAGTTAGGAACCGTTCGAGAACTGCATGTGACGGGTGTCACATGCCTCCTTTCCCGTTCCGGCGTCGACCGAGGCCTATGCTCCCGCCGCAACTGGTAATACGTTTGGTGACCTGCCGCACGACTAGACCGAAGCGACGAGATGGCTGAAGATAACAAGACCGACGAAGAGAATGATCCGGATGCGATCGACGATGCCCCGGCTGAGCTCAACGAAGATGAACTTGACGAAGATGATGATGATGATGACGACGACGCGGCGCAGGACACACCTCGGACCAAGCGCAAGAAGACTGACGAAGAAGACGATGACGAAGAGTTGCTCGACGACGACGTAGAAGAAGACCTCGACAAGATTTTGAAAGATCGACTCGTCGCAGCCGACGATGAAGAAGAAGACAACAGCAAGCCCGTCAGTGGGGCAGGTGGCGAACAGCTGCAACCAAAACAGAGAGACGAGCAACTCTGCTCGACTTGTTTCCTGCTCGTTCGCTCGAATGCCCCAAATTGCCCAATCGGCGACGACGACTGCCCTATATTCTCCTGAGTGCCTCCGGTACTGTCGGCTGTCAGTCATGACCAAAGACGACATGCCCGACTCGGGCAACTCGGCTGACAGCCCGATTGCGCCGGTTGAGCGGGCGATTGTTCTGGCCTTGACTCTGCCGTTCGAACTCGGCGCTCGAGTGCTCGCCTCGGCGCCGCCGAGTATCGAGAAGGCTCGTCAGCAGATCGTGCTCGCCAGGTTCGTTGGCAAACTGGCTGTTGATCGTGGAGCCCGAGAAGTCCGACAAAGATTGGAAGGCGGACCGGAAGCCCTCGAGGCTGAATCGTTAGCGAAGGTGCCGGAACCTACGTCAAGAGCGCTCGCAACAGAAGATGACGTCGACACCTCTAGCTCTGACGAGGGCGCGGCTTCCGTCGATCAGGAATCACTTGCGCTACCGGATTACGACCATCTTCCCGCTGCTCATGTGGTCGCGAAGCTCCCAGGCCTCAGCCAGGCCGAGCGGGATACGATCGAGAACTACGAGATGAACGGACGCCATCGGCGCACAATTCTCGGAAAGCTTGCGCTGTTGCGCCCGGATGAGGACGGCGAGTGATCGATCCGACGATTCGTACGGCGGAGGCGGATAACGGCGATGACCTTGCCCAGTTGGAACTACTCGAGACAGAAGCGCGGGCGGCGCTGGTCGGCGCACGTGGTGGCGACAGGTGGCTCGCCGAGCATCCGCCCGTTGCACAAGAATGGGCGGGGGAGTGCGCCGAGTCTTGCGTGCTGGTTGCACATATTGGGGACGTGGTCGTGGGATATCTCGTCGGCAAACTCGGTACGGACGACGTATTACGCGTCGACCAGGTATGGGTCACTCCACAAGCGAGAGAGAATGGGTTCGGCGACGCTTTGCTCGCCGGCTCGATCGAAATTGCCCAGCAACGAGGCGCTGTTGCAGTTGAAGGACAAGCGCTGCCGGGAGATCGACAAACGAAGAACCTCTACGAGCGCGCCGGAATCGTCGCAAGGTTGATCACGACGTTCCGCTGGCTCTGAGGAGCCTGCAGCTCTCCCACAGCCGCTCGCCCGGAGGACGCGGCCTCAGCGGCCTTTCCAGTTGGGAGCGCGCTTCTCGATGAAGGCCTCGAGGCCCTCCTTCGTGTCTTCGGACTGCACCACCTTGGCGAATTCCTCATTTGTCATCCGCTTGAGGGTTTCATCGTCCTCGGAAGCGGCGGCAAGCACCACCTTACGGCTCGCCCAGACGGCAAGGGGCGCCGCAGCTGTGATCTGCTCTGCGAGCCTCATCGCTTCGTTAGTCGCCTCGCCGGGTTCGACCAGGCGCGACACAAGGCCGAGGTCGTAGGCCCTCTGGGCCGGGATGGGTTCGCCGGTCAGAATCGCCTCCATCGCTGCGGCCTGCCCGATCGCACGGGGAAGCCTGAACAGACCGCCAGCGCCCGCGATCAGGTTGCGCTTGGCTTCTGCGAGCCCGAAGGCGGAACGTGTCGTTGCCACGACAAGGTCAGCGGCCAGAACTATTTCACAGCCGCCGGCGGTGGCGAGCCCATCAACAGCAACGATGACCGGTTTGGTTCGCTCCCTGTACACGAACCCGGCGAACCCGCCACGTTTCGTCGCCAGAGATGCCGCATCACCTGAATTGATCGCTTTGAGATCAGCCCCAGCACAAAAGACCGGCCGCTTATGTCCTTCGGTGTTGGCCTGAATGATTCCGACCCACACAGTTTCGTCGGATTCCATCTGATCGATGGCCGACTCGAGGGCTTGGGCGACTTCGCCGTTGACCGCATTTCGGGCTTCGGGGCGATTGAGGGTGATAAGCGCGACGCGGCCGTTTACTTCGTATGTGACGATCTCGGACATGGTCAGGGAGCGTACGAGGGATGGGTTCGGGAAAGCGAACCCTGTCAGGTCTGGTCGGACGCCTCGGACGTCGCTCTTCACAGGCTCGCTCTTCACAGGCTCGCTCTTCACAGGCTCGCTCTTCACAGGCTCGCTCTTCACAGGCTCGCTCTTCACAGGCTCGCTCTTCGCTGGCTCGACCGTTGCGGTAGGGGGCTTGGCGGTCCGCTGCGCCTTTCTTGCCCCGTCCTCATCGCGGCGGCCGCGACCGCCAGATTTGTTTCCTCGCCCCTTGCCATCTTTGCGGGTCTGCGGTCGCAGCGGTTTGGGCTTGGGTGTCCCCTCGGGAACTTCGATGTCGAGGAGGGCTGCGATCTGCGGGAGCGGTGGGCCGAGGCGGATTACGGTCTTCTTCAGATCGTCGCTTACGTGTGACGGTCCCTTCGTCGGAGCAAGCAATGTGCGGACCGGTGAGAATGCTCCCGCCTCGAGCACGGCGATCCAGCGGTCGCCCGAATCGTCAGGTTGTAGCGCCTGTGTGGCTGCTTCGCCCAGCCGGCGAGCCATGTCTGGGGGGAACATGACCCCAGCCTTGGGTGGTTGCGAGGAGAGGCGAAGAGCTCTGATTACACGGCCGACTCCGAGCGCGGCGTCGATGTCTCCGAGCCAGAGCTTGAGCTCTTCTGCTTGCTTGGTTACAAGGGCCTCTTTGAGTTCTTGCGCAACTGCTCGGGTCGATTCATCGCGGGCCACGATTGGATCGTCACTCGCGGCTACAACACTGCGGATGTCGCGCAGGTCGAGGTTCTCCATCTGGCGTAGAGCAGCCTCGGCTCGATCGAGCCATTCGGCAACGCGCAACTTGGGGAGCAGATCTTCGGCCATCTTCACGACGGTCGCCTCTGGCATCTCTGGCTTGCCTTCTGCTGCGAGCTTGACGTTTTCTTCCTGAACACGGCTGCGCACGGCAGGCATACCTTGCAGAGCGAGCTCGGCGATCGGTCGCTGCTCTTCCGGCAGATCGGCCAGAACAGCATTGCGACGTGCCTTTCCTGGACGGAGGCGCTTCGGCTTTGGTCGCTGCGGAAGTTCCGGCGGGGCTTCGAAGTGTGGGCGCTTACGTCGGCTGTCGCCATCGCCGCGTCCGGACCCTCGCCCGTCACGTTTGCCGCGGCCGTCACGACGAGCCTTACCCTTGCCCTTGCCGTCTTGGCGATCACCACGGTCACGCTTGGCGCGTGTTTCAATCACCTCTTGGAATGACTCACTGCTCGGCAGAAGCTCGATGGTGCTGCTGCTGCGGTCTTGCTCACGGCTCTTGATGACCGTCAACACATCGATGGAGTCCATCATTTGCTCGATCTCGACCTTCAGCACGTCGCCGACTACTGAGCCATCTGGGAGGAGCGATCCGGTCAGTACTCCATTTGGTTTTCGCGCGCCTGCGGCGCGCCACGTCCAAGAGCCGTCCGAGAGCGCGCTCGTCAGCTCTATTTCAATCCTGCGAGACATTCCAGCAACGGTACCTTGTCGGAGCCGGAGAACTTCATTGAAAACATGGACTCCACATGACGAGCCGAGCGAGACATGAGCGATGTAGGCGGTAGATGCGCGCATCTCTCATCGCTCAACTCTGGTCGGCGGGGATGTGAGCGATGTAGGCGGTATGTGCGCGCATCGCGCATCGACTCGGTAACCCGGCGGATGTGAGCGATGTAGGGCGGTATACGCGCTCATCGCTCACAACGGCGGGGGTCCGCGATGGTGGGGTAGCGGACGGTTGGGGTGTGCGGCAGCGATGATGACGGCACAGGGACGGCCCGGAGCCGAGTGGTCGCCGATACTCTGCGCCCAATGCCTATCTACGCCTTGGGTGCCGAAGAGCCGATCATCGATGCTGCCGCTTATGTCCATCCAGACGCTGTGGTGATCGGGTCGGTCGAGATTGGTGCGCTGTCGTCAGTGTGGCCGGGCGCGGTGCTCCGTGGAGATGGTGGTTGCATCCGAATCGGGGAGCGAACGAGCATTCAGGACAACGCCGTCTTACACACGACACCCGAGTGGCCGACCACGGTCGGGAGCAGATGTGTCATCGGGCATCTCGTTCATCTCGAGGGGTGCACGATCGACGATGAGGTAATGGTTGGTAATGCGGCGATGGTGTTACACCGATCGATTGTGGAATCCGGGTCGGTGATTGCCGCCAACTCGGTAGTGCTGAACGACATGGTGGTGCCGTCCGGTGCGCTCGCGGCAGGCTCGCCAGCTGTGATCAAGCCCGGCCGAGCCCGGATAGAGGATATTCGGGACGGAGTCGAGGCCTACGTTGAACGTATAGAGCAGTACCGATCTGGCCTCCGGCGGCTTGACTGACGACGTGCGGGCATTTGTCGTCAGCATTCCGAGTGCGAACCGCGAAGAGGTCGAACTGGCCTCGGATCAGCTCTGGCAGCTGGGTGTTCGAGCAATCGAGGAGCGCACGGAAGTTGAGGGGGTTGAGTTATGGACAACGGTCGGGGACCGCGAGGATGCCATCCATCGTGCTGTGACAAGCATTGCCGATCGATGGCCGTGGAGGGTCGTCGATATCAACGTCGAGCCTGTCGATACGTGGCGCGAGTTTGCGAAACCCGTGTGGGCAACCCCTGACCTCGTTGTCGTGCCGGCTTGGCAGAGTCATTCCTTCGACGGAGATCCGTTGGTGCTGCGCATAGAGCCGGGCGCTGCATTCGGCCTCGGCGACCATCCGACGACCGAGCTGTCCCTACGCGCCCTTGCCTCGCTGCTACGGGCCGTCACCGAGCAACCGCCCGCTGTTTTGGACGTCGGGTGCGGCACCGGGATTCTGGCAGTTGCTGCGGCGAGGCTCGGCGCATACCCCGTGCGTGCTGTAGATGTTGCCTCATCAGCAGTCGAGACAACTGCCGACAATGCGGCTCGGAACGGCGTGGCCGGCCAGATAGTGGTCGACACAAGACCAGCGGCCGATCTGGGCGGAATGTACGACATCGTGGTCGCCAATATTCTGGCCCCGGTCTTGGTCCGGCTCGCTGATGACTTACGTCGGCTAACTGTACGAGGCGGCCATCTCATCATCAGCGGCATCCTGGAGGACTCATACGCTCACGTTCTCGATGCGCTCGCTCCGATGTCTGTGGTACGCCGGGAAGTCCTGGACGGCTGGATCGCGGTGACGCTGCGACATTGAGCATCGGATCGACCCCGATATTTGCGACGTTTGCTACGCGACGGATGATACGCTGCCTGCATGAGGACGATCCCCCACAGAGAGCTCCGCAATCAGTCGTCGAAGATTCTCGACGAGGTCTCCAAAGGGGGAGTGGTCGAGGTGACCAACCACGGGGAGGTTGTTGCTGTGATCGTGCCGCCAAAGCGTTCGCGATATGACCTGTTGGTCGCCGCTGGCCATATTCACCCAGGCATCGAGAAAAATGAATTGTGGGCGGCGATTCCGACTATCGGGCTACCTGAGGATTCGATCGTCGCACTTGACGAACTCCGGTCGTGATCTACCTCGACACGTCGGCGGCATTCAAAGTGTTGACCGAGGAACCGGAACGTCAGCCGCTCGTGGAGTTCCTAGACGCCACCTCGACGGAGGGGTTGGTCACTTCTGTCGTTACCGAAGTCGAGATGCACCGCTCGGCTCACCGACTGAGTGTTCCAGCAGCACTGGTCGACGAAGTTCTGTCCCGGCTGGCGCTTGTGGAGATGACCTCCGACATCCGAACCCGCGCTGGGCTCCTGCCCGATCCGACCCTGCGGTCGCTCGACGCGATCCACATTGCCACGGCCCTCGATACCGGGATTGCCACATTCGTTACCTACGACAGAAGACAGGCGGCCGCCGCAGCAGACCTGGGGTTGAGGGTGGAGCGACCCTGCTGACGGGCAAGACTCGCCTACATCTCTTCGTCGGTGAGAAGCTCAGCGGTTTCGGAAGCGTGAGGAAGTGAAGGCACGGCGCCCGGGATGGTGGTGGCAAGCGCACCAGCGGCCGCCGCCCACCTAACGGCGGCTCGCAGGTTCTCGCCCGCCGCGAGGCGGGCTGCGAGGGCCCCACAGAAAGCGTCACCAGCCCCAGTCGTGTCGACCGGCTCGACAGGGAAGGCTCGTTGGGCCCAGGATTGCGCGCCGTCTTCTGCATCATCCGACTGGGTCACTGAGACGCCCGCTGAGCCGCGTGTGACGACAACGGCGCCGGCACCGCGTTCGAGCAAGGCGTCAACTCCACCGATGAGCTCGACTTCGTGTTCGTTCGGAACGATGATGTCGCACGACCGGATGAGTTCATCCGGCAGTGCAATGGCGGGGGCTGGGTTGAGAATCGTCGTCAGGCCACGTCCCTGTGCTTGCTCGAAGACCTCTACGACACCCGGCAGCGGAACCTCGAGCTGGGCAAGGAGCACGCGTGCGCCGGGAATCTCGATGGCGCTCACTTCGTCGTTGGCTCCGGGAATCACGACGATGGTGTTCTCTGCGTCCTCGTCGACGGTGATCAGGGCTCGACCGGTGGGGACGTGAGAAGAAATGGTGAGCAGTTCGACATCGACGCCTGCGGAGCGCGCCTCAGAGCGCAGACGAGATCCTGCCTCGTCAGCACCCACGGCGCCCACAAAGGCAACTGCCGCATCTGATCGGGCAGCGGCTATGGCCTGATTCAGGCCTTTGCCGCCCGGATATTCGGCGTAGGCGCTGCCGATGAGCGTTTCGCCCGGAAGTGGTATCCGTGGGGTCGCAACAACGAGGTCAAGATTGGCGCTTCCGAAAACGACTACGTCGAACACTGGCCCAGAGTAGTTGCTGTTTCGCCAACGCCAGGCGACGGGCTAGCTCGCCGTGCGGGCGCGAATTCCGATTGGCGCGATGAGGCGGAAGCCAGCGGCGTGTCGCTCGTCTTCCGACTCGCCTCCCCAGAACCCATACTCGTGATGTTCGCGTGCGAAATCGATGCAGTGGACTTGCACGGTGCAGCCGCCGCATACGTCTTCGGCGGCCGACTCGCGACGTTCACGGGCCTGTGGACGCTCTGCAGCGGGCGGGAAGAAGAGGTGAGTCAGCCCTTTGCAGGCTCCGGTGAGCATCCAATCCTCGTCAATCTCGACGTGATCGATGGATATTTCGATTGCTGACATCCGTAGCCCCCGGGTGAGTCGATTGTCGTGCCACCCGAGCAAATATCTTGCTGGGGCCCCTTGAACCCTTGGCACAATATGTCGAATCGACTGTCTGGTCAATTGCACAGCACAAGTATCTCGACAAAGTGACAGCAGTCACACCGAGGAGTTGGTTACACGCCAGCAAGCTGCGCTGCGACGCCGGCCGAGAAGGTCGCAACATCTTCAGCGGTGGTATCCCAAGCGGTCATCCAGCGGACTTGGTGGCGACTCACATCCCAGTCCCAGAAGAAGCACCAGTCACGAAGCGGGTCGATCGCCTCAGCGGGGAGGACGGGGAACAGGCTGTTGACCTCGGGTGCATCGCCGAGTTCGATACCCGGGATCCCTGACGCCATACGGTGGAGTTCAGTCGCCATCTCGTTGGCATGAGAGGCGAGCGAAATCCAGAGGTCGTCGTGGAGCACTGCAATGAACTGCGCCGCAAGGAAGCGCATCTTCGAGGGGAGTTGGGTGATCTGCTTGCGTACGTATTGTGAGCCGGTGGATGCCTCGTGATTGAGGAAGATCACGGCCTCGGCGCCGAGTAACCCGTTCTTCGACCCACCGAAGCTGACGGAATCCACTCCGGCGTCGATCGTGAATGCCCTGAGTGTTTCCCGAGTGCCGCCGAGTGCGGCGGTCGCGTTGGCGATACGGGCGCCGTCGAGGTGGACCAGCATTCCCATGCTGTGAGCTTGGTCGCAGAGGGCAGCAATTTCATCGGGGGAGTAGAGGGTGCCCAACTCGGTGGCCTGAGTGATCGAAACCACACCTGGTTGCACGTGGTGCTGAACGCCCTGGAAGTGGGCGAGGTCCGCAAGCTGCTCTGGAACCAGCTTGGCGTCCGGCGAGGGCAAGTCGATCAGTTTGGTTCCCAGCGCTCGTTCTGGTGCACCAGTCTCGTCAACGTTGATGTGCGCCCAGTCTGTGCACACAACGGCATGGTGGGGTCCGTCGAGTGAGCCGAGCATCGTCGCGATAGCGAGAATGTTTGCGCCCGTCCCGTTGAACGTCAGCCGAGTCGAAACATCTGCCCCGAACAGGTCGCGGAACCGGGCTGAACACTCACGGGTCAATGCGTCGTCGCCATAAGCCAGAGCATGGCCCTCGTTTGCCGCGATCACGGCTTCGATGATTGCAGGGTGGGCGCCGGCCGCGTTATCGCTCGCGAATGCTCGGTTTGGTGCTGGAGGAAGAATCATTGCGGTCCAGTGTTCCAGATCGTTGAGATTGCGGGTCCATCTTGGGCACCCAACCAGGCAACTACACTTTCGTCATGACGAAACAGGGCTCAATATCCACGGCGGGAGAGCGGTCGCGGGCCGCGCACTGCCGTTGGTGCAGGAGACGTCTGCCTGAAGGAGCCAGAACCGGAAGGCCTCGGCAGTTCTGCTCGCAGCGATGCCGCCAGTGGGACTGGGTATCTCGTCAGCGGGCAGCGGAACTGAAGCTCAGCGACGACGAGTTGATCATCGCCCGTACGGAACTCGATGGGCTCCACGACGAGTTGTACGTCCTCGCGTGCGCCGTGGAAGACGCCGAAAAGGACTTGGCTCGGTCGGGTCGCCGGACAATCAGAGACCTCAGCGAAACCCTCGACTGGCT
>JADWMG010000422.1 GCA_015767405.1 Actinomycetota bacterium | reverse complement strand
GGAGGTGGGGGTCGTAGGATCGGTTGTCGGGTCCGGGAAGTGACTTATCCGAAGAGCCGGCCGTTCAGGATGTTGAGCCGGTCACGCTGGATTTCGTGTCGTTCCTGATTGTCCTCCCGGGCCCACTTATCAGTTCGCGAGGCGTCGGGCGTCTGCGACCAGGGCGCGGTAGACGACGTTGGAGATCTGTCGTTTCAACGCCCGGATTGCTTCTTTGGCGTTCTTGCCCTCGGCGCGTTTGCGGTCGTAGTAGTCGCGCCCCTCACACGGGTAGCGGAGCTGGGTGATCACCGCGACATGGATCGCATAGTTCAGCTGACGGTTGCCGCGTGGGTTGAGCCGATGCCGTTTCTTCTCACCCGATGATGCTTCGATGGGTGCGGTGCCGTTGTAGCTCGCGAAGTGCGCAGCGGACTTGAAGCGGGCGACGTCACCGACGTGGCCGATGATCATCGCCGCAGTGACCACTCCAATGCCGCGGATGTCGGTCAACGACGTTGCGGTCGCCGCGACGGCTTGGCGGAGCCGAGCCTTGGAGGTTTTCATTTGTGCTTCGTAGTGGGCCAGGTCGGCAACGAACTCGCGGGCGACTCCGACACGGTGCGCGACCATCTCGGTGTCGATCTCGACCCGATCGAGCAGGTCGTTTGCCCTGGTCACGTTCATTCTTTTGGCCATCCCGCCCGGCTGCAGTTCCATCAGCAACGCATGCAGGCGACAGGCTGCTTGGCCGCGCAGTCGACCCAGATCCCGGTGCCGCTTCGCGAGCAACTTCAACACCTGGGCGTGCTCATCGACGCTCACTCGGGCGAGTCCGTCGGTGCGTAACGCCGCGATCGCGACCGAGCGGGCGTCGTTCGGATCGTTCTTCTGTGCCCGGCCCGACCCCAACAATCGGGTCCGTGTCGACAACACCGCCGGCACATCAACAACGCTCTCACCCGCCGCGACGAGCTGCTGGGCGAGGAGATAGCCGAGCCCGCGTGCGGACTCGATTGCCCACACCCGATCCGGGAACGGCGACGCCCACAACCTCAGTCGTTCAGTCTGCGAAGCACATGCTCGAACACGGATCTCGTCGAGCACGGCCTCGGTGTTGTCGATCGCGACGGCGGTGTGCGACGCCTTGTGCGGATCAATACCAATCATGATGGTCATATGGAAATACCTTCCTCTAGGTGATGGGGAACCGAGGTGGGCACTCCTGATTTGGGTTCGTTGAGCTCGCGCCTCTTTCGAGCCACACCCCGGGTCAGAACACCGGCCGGCAGACACATCGTTACGAAGTCAACCCCGAAGAGCGACAGGCCCTAAGTCGAGCCCACCGACCAGCACTCCGAACGCTACGACAACCACCGCAACGCACCCCAAGCATGAATCAGGCCCATATCGAGCGCAAGATAATCGCGGGCGACCGTGACGGTCCGTGGTCGCGTTACGTGCGGCCGTTTTGTGACAGCGACCCGCCTGGTCCGCTGCCACAATCGAACACGCAGGTCGGTGCATATGACTACCATGGTTGAAACGAACCCACCGATCAGAAAGTAGGGCGCGATGGTGTATCCGGCGACACTCGAAGTGGACGTTCCCGACAAGACCGCCAACTGGCGACCGCTCGTGCAATGGCTGCTCGCCATTCCGCACCTCGTCGTCGCTGATCTCGTGGTTCGTGATTCTCTTCACGGGCAAGCTGCCGGAGGGCATCGCGGGATTCCAGGCGATGGTGCTGCGATACCAGCTGCGCGTCACGGCCTACAGCGGCTTTCTCTTCAGCGACTATCCACCTTTCGACTTCGACACGTCATCGCCGGAGCCCGGCGGAACGCCGGTGACGCTCAACGTTGTTCCAGCCCTCGAAGACCGCAACCGGTTGACCGTCGGCCTGCGTCTGCTGTGGGTTATCCCCGTCGCAATATTCGCCGCAGTCATCTATTTCGCCGCGTCGGTGGTGTGGATCGTTGCGTTCTTCGCCGTGTTGTTTACCGGCCGCTGGCCCGAGGGCATGCAGCAGTTCATCGTCAAGGCCCTCCGCCTCACACTGCAAGTCAACGCATACGCACTGTTGCTCACCGACGAGTACCCACCGTTCGCGCTCACACCCGACAACGGCGCCCTAGACGAGGTCTAGCCGAGGAGGTCGGCCGAAAACTCGCCGTGCTGACAAATCGCGGACAAGCGGCCGATTGAGCCACCGACCCCACGCCGACAGCAAACGCACCCTACGTCACCCCCCGAGAGTCAAATCCCACTACCGGTCCGGGACACTCGACGCTCCCGCCAAGAAACTTCGCCATCGGTGAGCATCCAGGCCG
>JADWMG010000421.1 GCA_015767405.1 Actinomycetota bacterium | reverse complement strand
CGTCCCGAACGCCTGATGTGATCTTGACACCCACGGTGTAGCGGGTGTCGGTCACGAGCATCACCCGGGCGGTGTTGTCTGTGACCTTGGTTACCTTGCCGATCAACCCCGCCTGGTTCACAACGGGCATTCCGACCGCAATGCCACTGCGCCGGCCCTTGTTGATCTCGACGACCTGGTCGAGATTGTTGGCTGCGTACCCGACTACCTGAGCCACCTCGGTCTCGATGCCTGAGAGCGACGGAAGGTTGTAGAGCGCCTGCAATTCCTGGCTCTCGATTACTGAGGCCTCCGCGGACGCCTGAGTTCCGATAAGACGATCCAGTTGATCCTGAAGTGCCTGATTCTCCAGCTCGAGGTCGTCGTAGTTCACAACCCCGTTCCACGCGCGTTCAATCGGATTTGTGATCACCCCGGTCGCTGATTCAATGGGGTCCATCACGCGGGTGAAGCCGTCACGGACGCGATCGATGCCCGGGTTACCACGCAGATCGAGCGTGAGCAACAACGCCGAAGTCAGCAAAAGCGCGATGATGACTCGTCGGCGCCCGACGGTGTAGATGGCCATGGTGACGATCCGTCAGGTGTCAGTCCTCGCCACCGAGCGACATCAAGCCACGCATGGCATCGATGTTCTCGAGGGCTCGACCCGACCCGATGACCACGCTGTAGAGGGGCTCATCGGCGATGCTGATCGGCATGCCTGTTTCGTGGTTCAGGCGCTCCGCTAGGCCACCGAGAAGAGCCCCGCCGCCCGTGATGGTGATTCCGTCTTCCATGATGTCGGCCGCCAATTCGGGCGGTGTCTTGTCGAGGGTTGTCTTCACGGCATCAACGATGGCAGAGATTGGCTCGGCAACAGCTTCACGAATGTGTTCTGTGGTGATTTCGACAGTCCGCGGAAGTCCCGAAATGAGATCACGGCCGCGTATGTCGGCGGTGAGTTCTTCGTCCAATGGCCAGGCGGTACCCATTTGGATCTTGATCTCTTCCGCGGTGCGCTCACCGATCGCGAGGGAATACTCCTTCTTCACGTACTGCATGACCGCGTCGTCGAGTTCATCACCCCCGACTCGAACCGACTGCGCGGTGACGATGCCTCCGAGGGAGATGACGGCCACCTCGGTTGTTCCACCGCCGATGTCGACGATCATGTTCCCGGATGGCTCGTGCACCGGTAGGTCGGCGCCGATCGCGGCGGCCATCGGCTCTTCGATGATGTGCACGGGCTTGCGGGCCCCCGCATACTCGGCGGCGTCCTGCACCGCGCGCTGCTCGACGCCCGTGATTCCCGATGGCACACAGATGACCATGCGCGGCTTACTCCACTTGGAGGCATGGACCTTCTGAATGAAATAGCGCAGCATCTTCTCGCACACTTCGAAGTCAGCGATCACGCCATCTTTCAGCGGGCGAATTGCCTTGATGTGGTTGGGCGTACGCCCCATCATGCGTTTCGCTTCCATGCCAACGGCCACAGGACGACCATCGTTCGCGTTGATCGCGACTACCGATGGCTCGTCGAGCACGACGCCCTGGCCGCGCACATAGATCAGCGTGTTCGCCGTTCCGAGGTCGATGGCAAGGTCACGTCCGAGACTTAGCGGGTTGTTTCGGGCCATGGGCGAGCGAATCGCTTCCGTGGACCAGGTTTTCTGTGAACAAGATGCCCAGATCTCCACGAATTGTGCCCGATGCTGCCGTACGCGGGTTGGTAGCTCCCATCATCGCGCGAACAACTTCCCATGTGTCTTCGGGCCCCTCGATTACGAGAGCAACAACTGGGCCACGGCCCATGAAGGCAACCAGCTCGTCGTAGAAACCCTTACCCACGTGCTCCTCGTAGTGCCGAGCCAAGGCGTCGGTGTCGAGCGTGCGAAGTTCCATCGCGACGATATCGAGGTTTTTCGCCTCGAATCGCGAGAGAATTTCACCTACGAGCTTGCGCTCCACGGCGTCGGGCTTCAGCAAAACGAGCGTGCGATCAGACATGGCAAGCGAACCTACCGCTCCCCCACCCGAAACGTGCCTGGATTCATGCGCTGAGTGAATGAATCCAGGCATATTTCGGGCTGGGACTCCGCTATTCGGTCACCGGAGATGGGCAGCTGGCGCTGCTCGAGCAAGATCCGCACGCATCAGCGGGGCATCCGAATCCGATGTGGTCGACCTCCAACTCTCCCGCTCGTTCCAGCTCGCCGGTAATGGCAGTCACCAACTCAGAGGGCAGACCGGTCGCTCGGCTGATCGCGTCAACCGTGGTCGCACGACCGGCAATCGCGGTCTTCACCGCGGTGGCTGGCCCGCTCATGTGACCAGACTGCCAATCTGGAAAACGACTACGGCCACAGTCCAGGCCGCGACCAGATTCAGACCCACAGATCCAATGGTCCACCGCAAACCGATCTCACGCTTCTGCGCGGCAAGAGTGGCAACACATGGTGTGTACGCGAGAAGGAAAACCATGAATGCGAGAACTGCGGCACTGGTGTGGCCGCCCGACGTCCGCTCGAAGTCGTCCTGAAGCCGTTTACCCAGAATGCCAGGCTCGGATTCATTGGTCGGCTGTGCAGTGCTGTATGTCTGCGCCCAGGTTGAGATCACAGCTTCCTTCGCAACGAACCCGGTGATGAGGGCGGCCGATGTGTGCCAGTCGTCGAACCCTGCCGGAGCGAAGACAGGCGCGAGACCCGCAGACAGTTCCCCGTAAACGCTGTCGCGTGGCTCGACCTCGCCGAAGTCGCCGCCACGAACCGGCATTGTGGTGAGGAGCCAGACGGCGATAACCGTGACGACGATGATCCCGCCGGCAGTGCGCAAGAAGCCACGCAGTCGCCCCAGGTGAGGTCGAAGAGCATCTTCGGAAGTGGCGCCTGGTAGCGCGGCAGGTCGATG
>JADWMG010000420.1 GCA_015767405.1 Actinomycetota bacterium | reverse complement strand
TTCCGTGCCCAGCTGATGTGTACAGGTGCTTCGAAACCTGGGACCAGGCGTTTGTAGCTGTTCACCGTTTGATTGGTGACTGCCGTGATCTCTGCGGCGTGGCGAATCAGGCCAGCCATGAACGACTTCGCGACGGGCGACAGGTTGTAGTCATCGCTGCTATCGAAAAACGCGTTGTCGTCGCCACGGAACAACGACAGGTGTACGTGCATGCCGGACCCCTGGACGCCTTCCAGTGGCTTTGGCATGAAGGTGGCGTGCACGTTGTCGTGAGACGCAACTTCGCGAACAGCGAGCCGGAACGTCATCATGCTGTCGGCCATCGTGAGTGCATCGGTATGTCGAAGGTCGATCTCTTGCTGACCCGGCGCATCCTCGTGGAAGCTGTACTCGACCGGAATGCCCATTGTCTCCAGGGTGCGGATCGTGCGCTTGCGCAACTCGCCTGTTACGTCATTGGTCGTGAGGTCGAAGTAGCCACCTTGGTCAATCGGGGTCGGAGGCTGACCCGGCGTTGGCGGCTCGAAATAGAAGAACTCGATATCCGGCGCTACGTAGAACGTCAGCCCAGCCTCGTGTGCTTCTTGAACGTGGCGACGAAGAACTTGACGAGGGTCGCCCTCGAATGGGGTGCCGTCGAGGTTGTGGATGTCGCAGAAGATGCGTGCCTCGGGAGCGTCTGGATCGCCCCATGGCAGCAGCTCGAAGGTGTCCGGGTCTGGGATTGCGAGAACGTCTGATTCCTGAACGCGCGAGTAGCCGTCAATTGATGAACCGTCGAAGGTCATACCGTCAACGAGTGCGTTCTCCAGTTCGGCGGGCGAGATTGCCAGGCTCTTGAGTGTGCCGAGCACGTCGGTGAACCAGAGCCGGACCAACCTGACGCCGCGTTCTTCGACGCTGCGCAAGACATAGTCACGCTGTTGGTCGCGTATTTCGTTCATCTCTCAATTCTCTCGTGGAATAGGTCGGAAAGCGACAGGGCGGGAGCCGAAGCTCCCGCCCTGTCGCTCTATCTTGTGATCAGAATCGTGATTTCGATACGAAATCGACGGTCACTTCATCGCGCTGCAGACGGTGTCGGTCATCAGGCGGGCAACGACATAGGGGTCCATGTTGGCGTTGGGGCGGCGATCTTCGAGGTAGCCCTTCTTGTCAACGGCAACCTGCCATGGAATACGAATGGATGCTCCGCGGTCAGATACGCCCCAGCTGAACTCATCGTGACGCTGTGTCTCATGAGCGCCCGTGAGGCGATCTTCGACGCCGTGTCCGTAGACCTTGATGTGTACGTCAGCCTTCGCCTTCAATGCCTTGCAAGCCGCTTCGATGTACTTGTATCCGCCGTCTTCGCGCATCTCCTTGGTGGAGAAGTTGATGTGCGCGCCGGCACCATTCCAGTCGCCGCGTGCAGGCTTGGGGTCGAGGGTTGCCGCGAGGCCGAAATCTTCCCCGAGCCGGTAGAGCAGCCAGCGGGCTACCCACAGTTGGTCGGCGACTTCGAGGAGGCCAACGGGGCCCACTTGGAACTCCCACTGACCTGGCATTACCTCGGCGTTGATGCCTGAGACGGCTATGCCTGCGTTGAGGCATGCATCCATGTGGAGCTCCACGACGTCACGTCCGTGAATCTCATTTTCGCTTGTATTTCTTCGCGGTGCGCGCTGCGGCGGCACGTGTATTGGTGGGGTGCGGCTTTCCGTCAACGAGCATCACCTCGCACATGACGAGCACGTTGTCGCCGCCGCGGATCGGGTCCGGGTAGCTGGCAACGGGATTGAGCACACAGTCGCTCTTGTCGCCGGTTGCCTGGTTCGTGCTGGAACCATCGAAGCCCCAGATCGGCAATTCGGCGCCGTCTTCAATGATCTTCGTCTTTGAACGGAGGTGGTTCGTCGGTTCTTTGCCGTCGATCCAGATGTATTCGGCCTTGTAAACCACAGATGTCCTCAAATCTCTCGGGGGGAAACAGGTGACCCAGGATATGCGCCACAAGATGACTTGCTAAATCGTGCCAGCAGGCCGTTGCGGAACCGTTACCCGAATGTGAACGCCGCGTGAACTGCAAGATTTCGGCTCTTTGGGGCAGATTTTGGCTCTGGTGGTTCAGTCGCCGGAGACCGTTTGCTCGGTGAAGTCGGGGTCGGCTTCGATCTGGTCGTTGGTGAAAGCCACCTGACGCCAGTTCTTCTCACTGAACCGCACCGTTTGAGACTCGAACAGCGGCGACTCGCGGTCGTCGGTTTCTCCGTAAGTGAGCAATGCCCACGCCTCGAGGTTCTCGCCGGAATAATCAACCGTCATGACGAAGCTCGTCCCGAAGTTGATGCGGTACCCCTCACCACGCAGCGGGCTGCCCTCGGCTACCACTTCGCCGCGCGTCGGGACCGGCTCAGTAGACGACGAAGATTGGCTCCATGTGACGATGTTGGTAACGCCATCATCGCTCGTGCCTCCGTGCAGCGGAATCCGCTCGTCAGCCCGTTGGGTGAATTGAGCGGCGCCGAGTGTCGAGTCGAGAGCGAAGCCGGCCTTCGTGATCGTCTGTACGGCGCGGGCCATTGCCTGAAGTATCGGAGTGGTGTCCGGATTTGGAACTGCAGGTGTCCGG
>JADWMG010000145.1 GCA_015767405.1 Actinomycetota bacterium | reverse complement strand
TCCGCCCCACGAACGTCTTTACCGGAAAAATCGGCGCCCTCGAGGTCCTGACCCAGTGGTGAACCACCGCTCTCATTCAGATCATTCATATGAACGTTCTAGGAGCGATCGGTTCTCTCACGCAAGCCACAATCGGCACGCTCTCAGAACTCGGCCAGACGGAAATCCACTCTCTACTGTCGGCCCCGGCTTACAGTTGGTTGGAGCGCGTCACCATGGCGCGCTAGTAGATGAACAAAAGGGGTTTGATATGAGCAACCAGATGGAAAAGCCGACCGACTACAGCAGTTGGGCCGTTGGATGGGCCGGATTCGCAGGGGTGATGCTGATCATCATCGGTGTATTCGACATCCTGCAGGGCCTCGTCGCAATCGTGGACGACAACTTCTACGTAGTAACCCAGGAGTGGATCTTCGAGTTCGACACCACGACATGGGGTTGGATTCACCTGATCCTCGGAATCATCCTGATCGCCTCCGGCATCGGCATCTTCTCGGCCAATGTCGCGGCTCGCACGGTCGGTGTGTTCGCCGCAGGGCTCGCAATGATCGTCAACTTTGCATGGCTTCCGTATTACCCGGTGTGGTCGACAATCGTCATCGCCATCTGCATCGCCATCATCTGGGCATTGACCGCTCACGGGCGCGACATCGCCAGCTGACATCACCCGCTGAGGTATCGCACACTCTGCAATACCCGTCTGTCGCTGATTAGTTCCCTCCATCATGGGGAATAGTCATGCGACAGCGGGTGTTGGGCATGGCATGGCAACTGTTCCCAACGACTACCTCGACATGCTCAGCAAGCCCGTGTTCTGGCACATCGCCACAATCGGCCCTGACGGAAACCTGCAATCGTCCCCTGTTTGGGGTAGTTGGGACGGCCGACACTTCATGTTCTCCCTCACCAAAGGCCGCCAGAAGTACGACAACCTCCTCAAGAACCCGACGATCGCAGTCTCCGGTATCGACCCCGATAACTCCTATCGATACCTCGAGATGCGCGGCGCCGTGGTGAGCATCGACGACGACTCTTCGAACACCTTCATCGACTCAATGGCCAAGAAATACATGGGTGTCGAGACCTACCCGTTCCACCAGCCAGGCGACGAGCGCGTCATCATGCTGGTCGAGCCAATACACACCACCCAGATGGGATGACCACCCCAACTACAGCGCCGTCATCGTGACCGCTGAAATCATCAACCCGACGATCCTTGTTCAGCAGGGTTTCCGGGCGCTGAACTCTGTCGTTCGACCTGCGGTAAAGGCCGGCATCGGGAATCCATGCCCCATCGGCGCCGGTGCAGTCATACTGGAAACAACGGGGCGTAAGTCAGGTCTCGTGAGATTCGTTCCAGTGCTCGCAACGAGGGTTGGCGACGTACTGACCGTCAGCACTGTACGCGACGACTCGCAGTGGTTGGCCAATATCGAAGCCGACGAGAACGTCGCCGTCTGGCTTCAGGGACGCCGCCATGGCGCCACAGCGGCCGTCAATCGTGGCGCGCTAAGTACGGTCCGAGTCGAACTGGCCGAGTCATGAGCCGGTCGGGCTGACCGGCTCACAATCGCTGCCACATCCTGTCGAAGACGCATCGAACCCAGCCGGCGCTGGTCGGTGCAGCACCGCATCCGTCGGTGCGAATTGTGCTTTCTGATCGCCGGAGACACGGCCCTGTCCATCCACAATCAGGCTGTATGCGCCATCCTCGACAGGCGGGTAGCACAACGAAATCGATGGCCGAGCTTCTACGTTGTCGGCTGTACGTCGACCGACGTCCATGGTCAGCAACTCGCCATCCCAGACTGGCGCCACAGCCACGATGTGCGGACGTTGGTCGTCACGAACCGTGAGCAGGTAGGCCCAGCCGTACTCCTCGGTCTTGGCAACAAGATCAGCGATGGCAACCGGAATAGTCATACCCCAAAGCGTACGACATCACCCGAAATGTGCCTCAGAACATGCGCCCAGTGAATAGATCCAGGCATTTTTCGGGTTCAGACGGTGGCCAGGTGAGCGTGGGGGTCGACTCCGGAGAGGCCCTCGATCACGCGATGCCATCCCGAGCCGAGGTGATCGATGGCACCGTGCGGCTCATCTTCGATGAGCGTTGCAGAGGCGCACGACACGAACGCCTTAGCTACCACGTCGTGAGCATGTGTGGCAGTACGACGGGCGCGTTCGATGAACTCGAGCGCCTCGGCCCCATCACCTCTGCGGATCAACGCCGCCGCAGCAGCGACATCGGCAAACACGCGATCCAGATAGCTTGACCCCGGCTCCTCCCACACGGCGCTGGCATCATCAACTGGCGAGGTGTAGTCGCCGGTCATCGCTGCCGCAATCGCGTGCACGGCGAGACCGTACGGAGCAGCCATCTGGTTGTCCAACAGAACAGCGAGTGCCTCTTCAGGGCGGCCAACCTGGCAGAGCCCCAACGCATACGTCGTTCGTGACTCGGTGCCGTCGGCACCCATCTTCGTGATGCGATCAAGAGCCAGTTCGCCGATCACGACCGCCCGTTCACCAAATCCGAGGTGCACCGCTGCGCCGGCGGCAGCCATCACCGGGAACGCGAGGTCACCGAACGACTCGCCCAACGACAGCACCTCTTCGATACCGCGCTCGGCTTCGTGCGACCGCCCTAGTGCAGCAAGCACTCGCAGCCGGGGTGAAAGCGCCTGAACAACACCAAACTGATCACCGAGTTCGCGGAACCCGACGAGCGCGCGGCGAGACAGCTCTTCTGATTCAGCGAATCGACTGGTCCATAACCGAATCGACGCGATCAGCGAATCCATCATCGCCGGTGCCCATTGGTCGCCCAACTCGAGAGCGTCGGCTCGGACGCTCATCGCGATCTCCTCGGCTTCGATGAACCTGCGTTCGTTGAACCGCACGTATGCGAGCAAGCCGAAAGCCCAACCACGTCCGACGCGATCACCCAACTCCTCGAACTCGTCCGCCGCAAGATGAAGCCTGATCTCAGCGAGGTGAGAATCGCCCGAGAGGAATGCCACCCAGGCCTGATGCTGACGCACCCACGCCCTTCCCCGACGGTCATCGAGGAGCTCCGAGAGGGCCTCGGCTTTACCGAGCAACAACTCGGCGTCCGCCAGCGAGCCACCAAAGACCTCGGTAAAGCCACGTTCGCGTAGCGATGACGCCAGCTCTATGTCGTCGCCGAGCTCCCTGAAGAGTTTGACGCTGGCGTCGAGTTCGACACGGGCGTCGAGGAGGTCACCATCGCGCTGCGAGAGGACCCCCAGCAGACGACGCGCGATCCCCTCGTGCCGACGATCTTGCGCAAGAATCGACGCCTCTAGCGCATCTTCGGCATCTGACCGAGCACGATCCGACTGTCGGCGCTCGGTTTCGGCCTCAGCGCGCAGAAGGAGCAGCTCGCGGGCCAGTTCGGCATCCTCCGGATCGAGATCGAGCGCCCTGGTTGCGATGCTCTTCGCCTGATGGAAGGCACCGACTTCGAGCGAACGGTGCGCGGCATCGCGTAAGAGCCGAGCAGCTTGCGCGTCGATGTTCCGTACGACCCCTGGAACGGGACCGATTTCGGCGACCAACTCGGCCGCGGTCGCCGCGTGATGAGCGATCTGATCTATTGGCATAACAGGCTCTTGTGCCATCGCAGACGCAGTTCCAGCGTGACGCTGTGCCCGCGCCAGTTTGGTGAGTGTCTCGTAGGCAACCTCGCGGACAACGTCAGTTCGGAAGTGCCACCACCCGTCTTCGACCTCGAGCAGGCCATCCTCCGTCAATACATCAAGGTCCGCCCCTGAGAACTCCTGATCCATCTCAGTAGCGAATATCTCGAGCGACATGACCATGCCGCTGGCACCGAGTACTGCCGCGTTGTCGAGCGCTGCTCGTGGTCCTGGAGCAAGACGGTCGAGGCGAGCCGCAATGAGCGCCCGCAGCGATCCAGGCAGGGCGGTGCTTGCCGGATTGGAACGGGAGAGTTCCGCCAATTCAGTCAGAAAAAGTGGGTTACCACCACTGCGTTCGTAGATGTTGTCTGTCAGGACGGTCTCAGCCCCCTGACCGAGCACCGCCTCGATCAACTGCTCAGCCTCATCACGCGCGAGCGGGTCGAGTGGCATCCGCACAGTTATCGGGTGATCTACGGCGGGTGGCCAGTTGAGGTCGGCGTCATCGCGCTGTGCGGTGATGATGAGAACGGGTCTGTCGGCCAACGAACGCGCTAGGCGGTGCAGCAGATCAATCAGTAGGACGTCGGCCCACTGCAGGTCGTCGAGCCACAGCACGACCGGTCCCACTCGGCTGCGTCGTCGAATCCCTTCCACGATCAAGGCGAACAGAGTTCCGCGCGCCTGCATTGGTGACTCGTCATCGAGATGTGAAGGTTGCCCGAGCAGGTGCATGATCCCCTCGACGAACCGATCGAGCACCGGGTCTCCATCGTCGAACCCATAGAGTTCGGCGCCCTTCGCACGGGTCTGCTTGCGCACTAGTTCGGCTGGTTGCGTGGGGTCGAGCCCGAAGCGGCGGAAGAGGGGGGTGGCAATCGGTGCCCATACGTTGGTCTCACCGAACGGGGCACAGACACCGGCAAAGATCTCCACGTTGCGACTCGGGAAGACAGCAAGTGCTTCGTTGACCAGCCGAGTCTTCCCAGAGCCAGCTTCGCCGGAGACCGAAACGACAGCACTGCGACCATTGGCGACCATCGCCATGATCGATGTGAGAAGCTCACTTTGTGCGGAGCGCCCTACAAACGGAAGGTCCGGTCGCACGCCGATGGTCGGGACGCGACGCTGCCTGCCGGTGATCCGCCAGACCCGCTCGGATTGCTCGCGGCCGCGTACTTCGATGTCGTCAACCAGTTCGCGCATGATCTCGATCGATGCGAGTGACGCGGTCGAGTCCCCGATGTAGATGCCTCCCGGGGGAGCCATCGTCTGCAGCCTGGACGCGACGTTCACGACATCACCCATTGCGGTGTAGTCGGTAGTACCCGAAACTGTGCCAACCAGCACCTCGCCGGTGTTTACGCCGACTCGGAGTTGCAGCGGAGCAGCAAGATCACTCTGTTCGCCGACGAAACCAGCAAGCGACTCGTGCATTTGCATGGCTGCTCGGATGGCACGATCAGCGTCATCCTCGTGTGCAACGGGTGCACCGAACATCGCCAGAATCCCATCTCCGAGCACCTTGTCGACGCGGCCACCGAACGTATTGATATCGTTGATCAATCGTTTGAAGGCACCGTCGATGAGCCGCTTGACACGTTCGGGATCCAGATGCTCTGACAAGGCCGTGTACCCGACGAGGTCTGCGAACACGACGGTCACGACCCGCCGCTCTTCAGCCGCAGCCGAAACAACCTCGTGTCCACACGAGGGGCAGAATCTCGCGCCGTCAGGCAGCGGAAGTGAGCAGGAGGCGCAGGAGGCCATCAGCCTGTCATCGTACGGCGGATCAACCTCAAGGCGGACGACCGATGCAGTTGCGGTCAGTATCGTCGGTTCCGATGCCTAGCCCTCACCCTGTCCAGTGGTTGCGCGACCACCCGCGCGCCGCGGATTTGATGCTGGCACTTCTCGTTACGGCAATAGCGGTCGCCGCCCACGTTGCTGACGAGACATCGGTGAACGATCCCCAACAAGTCGATTCGACCTGGTGGACGGTGGCTCTGGTGATCATCGGCACAATGCCGCTGTACTGGCGGCGAAGCAGGCCCCTGGTTACCGGACTGGTCGTTGTCTCATTCGAGGTACTAGCACTGCTGATCGGAATGGCCGGCGCAGCGTTCCTCGGATCCGTCGTGGCGGTCTATTCGATAGGAGCACATTCATCAGGAAAGACGCGCACGAGAGTCATGGCGCTGATCTCGGCCCTGATCTTTTCACTCTTCGTTGTCGGCTGGCTCAGAGGTCTCGAGTTGTTCGACGAGTTCATCTCGACCGGAGTGTTGCTTGTCACCGCTTACGTACTCGGCGACAACCTCCGTCGCCGACGCGAGCGGGTCGAAAGCCTCGCAGAACGAGCTGAACGAGCAGAGCGGGAACAGGAACTGCTTGCCGAACAGCGCGTGATCGCCGAGCGGACGCGAATCGCCCGCGAGCTTCACGACGTCGTGGCGCACTCGGTCAGCGTCATGGTGATCCAGGCGGCCGCGGCCCGCCGCAACCTGACCTCCTCACCCGAGACCTCCGCCGAGGCGCTCTCAGCAATCGAAACGACTGGGCGCCAAACGATGAACGAACTTCGTGGAATCCTTGGAGTGCTACGCACCGAGGGACAAACAGACGCACCAATGCTCGATCCCCAGCCTTCACTCGACCGGGTGGACGTACTGGTCGATGGTAACGATCTCCCGGTAGAGCTGGCGATAGAAACGCCGCTGAACACGCTCCCAGACAGTGTCTCAATCACCGGATACCGCCTCATCCAAGAGGCACTCACGAATATCCGACGCCACGCGGGCTCGGTCAAGCACGTCGACGTCTCGATTGCAAGGGACCACGATCAGCTCAAGATCATGATTGCTGACGATGGCAGAGGTGCGGCCGC
>JADWMG010000028.1 GCA_015767405.1 Actinomycetota bacterium | reverse complement strand
CACCGTCGCCAAGCTCGACGTGACGAACCCTGACGATGTCGCCACCATCGATCAGTGGGAGATCGACGTGCTCATCAATAACGCCGCCTTGGGACAGACCGGACCTCTCAGCCGAATCCCACAGGAATTGGTTAGACGCGTATTCGACACCAACGTCTTCGGCACCCTTGCCGTCACCCAGAGAGTGGCGGACCAGATGAAGGCACGCCGCGCCGGCAGGATCCTGATCGTCTCCTCGATCGCAGGCTTGTTCGCCGGCCCGGGCTCCGGCCCGTATTCGATGACCAAACATGCACTCCAGGCAATGGGGTCGGCGTTGCGGGCCGAACTCGCTCCATTCGGTATTGACGTCGCGCTGATCAATCCAGGGCCATTTGCCACAGGGTTCAATGACCGGATGGCCCACAACCCGGGCGATTGGTTCGACCCGAGCACATCGCCGCCGGAGGATGTCGCCATGATGGAGCAACTCAGACAGAGAATCACGGTGGGTCAGTTCGATCCGCCAGACGTCGTCGAGGTGTATGTCGATCTGGTCGAAGCCGACTCGACCGAACTCGTCAACCTGATTCCACCAGACATCGTTGAACGTTTCTCCGGCTCGCGCTGAACCACCATTGTTGACGAAAACTATGTTCACTCAGCAGATCGGTACACCGAGCTGGAGAAACAGGTAATCCAGATCAGCGCGGCCACGAAGTCGTGAAAGGAAGACCCCGTGCGGCTGCTCGCTCTGGGACTCAATCGCTCGCGGTCGCGTTCACGGCGACGGTGTTGGGGAGAACGTCGAAGAGAGGAGCATCAGACATGGAATCGCCATACGCAACACATTCGTACGGTTGGAGATTCAGCGCGTCGGCGTAACGGGCAACCAACCTGGGTTTGTCCTCCGGGGTCAGGATCAGCGCCTCGTCGAGGGTCCCGTGAAGCGGCAACGCCGGGAAGCGTGACGCCTCAACGGCGTTGAACTGCCAATCGAGGAGAAGGTCCGCAAAGAAATCGGGTGACATGGTGAGCACCACGGCGACGTGCCCCCGAGATCGAATGTCCTCGACCACCGACGGGATGGAGCCAATCCACGGCGCTGTCGCAAAAGCATCGGCCACGACTTCGCTATCGAGGCCCTGCCAGAGTTGATGGAGGCTTCGTGCGAACTCGACAGTCGTCAGTTCCCCCTGTGCGAATTCTTCCTCGAGTTGGTGCAGTTCGGTACTGGTCCCAGTGCGTTCCGCGATGACGAGAGAGGCAGTGGTGCCCATGAGCATCGTGCCGTCCATGTCGAAGATGTGAAGCACGCGTGTTTCCTTCCGGCCGATGGGGTGACCGAGTGTACGTCCCCCGCCTCTCACTGTTCTCGTGAACTATTGCCGACGACACGTCGTCCAAAGTTCACGAGAACGAGAGGGGTTGGCCGGTACCCTGCGCTCATGGCTACTTACGAATGTGCAGTATGTGGAATGTCCGTGAACGCGACCTGCGGCAAGTGCGATGCCCCTTTGGTGAACGACTCCATTCAGCGCGATGACGGCTCATCGGTACAGGTCTCCATGTGCCCGAATGGCCACGGCAAGATCAAGTCGCCGATGTGCTGCGGCGTAGACATGGCGTGTTCAGTCGCCTGACCTGAACGCCTACGCTCGCATCGCATGACACCTGATGTGAGTTTGGGCAATTGGATGAAACAGCGAGCTTTGCGCTCGCCGAATCGCAGAGCGATCACGTTTGAGGGCCTAACGCTCACGTACGCGCAGCTCCAGGATCGGATCGACCGAACCGCGACAGTGCTCCGAGAAGGCGGGATCAGGGAAGGCGACCGGGTCGGCTATCTCGGGCTCAACCATCCCGCATTCCTCGAGACGATGTTTGCGGCTGCCCGACTCGGCGCGATCTTTGTCCCGCTCAACTTCCGGCTCACCGGAGCCGAACTCGAGTTCATCATCAACGATGCCGGCTGTCACACGATGGTCGCCGACAGCGATCACACCGAGATCCTCGACTCGGTACGCGACCACCTCAGTATGCAGCGATGGTTGAGCGTAGAAGCCACGGCCGACGGTTGGGACGATCTCGTGCTGGCCCGCGACGCCGCCGATCCCATCGACGCGACTCCGGCCATCGATCCCGAATCGGTCGCCGTGATCATGTACACGTCTGGAACTACCGGACTGCCCAAGGGGGCAATGCTCACGCATGCCAACTTCTGGTGGAACAACACCAACGCCACGTCGACGCTCGACCTGCTGGAGAACGACGTCTCGTTGGTCATCGCTCCCCTCTTCCACATCGGCGGACTCAACGTGATCTCGCTGGCAACCATGCAGCGAGGTGGCGAACTAGTGATCCATCGAAGTTTCGATCCCAACCTCGCATTGGAGGACGTCCCGAAATACGGCGTCACCACGATCTTCGGTGTGCCCGCAATGTTCCTGTTCATGAGTCAACTCCCGACATTCAACGACGCAGAACTCATGTCGATCCGCATGCTGATCTGTGGTGGCGCGCCGGTCCCCGAGCCACTCATGAAGGTCTACGCGGGTAGGGGAATCCCTATCAATCAGGGATACGGCCTCACGGAGACTGCACCCTTGGTCACTTTTCTGACCGACGAATTCGGTATGGAGAAGATCGGTTCAGCAGGCAAGACGCCCTTGTTCTGCGAGATCAAGCTTGTCGACGACGGCGGGAGCACCATCACCGATCACGACATCATGGGCGAAGTATGCGTCCAGGGCCCGAACGTCATGAAGGGGTACTGGAACCGCCCCGAGGCAACGGCCGAGGCGATCGACGAACTCGATTGGTTTCACACTGGAGACATCGGATACCTCGACTCCGACGGGTTCCTGTTCATCGCCGATCGAGTCAAGGACATGGTCATCTCCGGCGGCGAGAACGTCTATCCGGCCGAGATCGAGAGCGTGCTGTATGAGCATCCTGCAATCATCGAAGTGGCCGTTATCGGCGTGCCCGACGAACGTTGGGGCGAAGCGGTGACCGCCATTGCCGTATTGGCCCAGGGTGAAGAACTCACCCTCGACGGACTACGTGACTTCGCTGGCGACAAACTCGCCCGGTTCAAGTTGCCGACTCAGCTGCAGACGATCGATGAGATCCCCCGGAACGCCGCTGGCAAGGTGCTCAAGCGGGAGCTGCGGTCGCAATTCGGCTGAGCCGTCATCCACCGTTGACGGCGGCTGCATCGGCGCACGCCGTGGGGTTGTCACTCACCCACCGTTCGACCTCTTCCACCGGGCTCAGCTGCTCTCCTGCGCGCCAAGCGTCGAGATATGGGTGGGGCCAGATCGCCCCGCGCCGGACCGACCACTCTTCCGTTGGGCATGGCGGGGAGATGCCGAAGTGAACATGGCAGGCAGAGGCCCGACCAGTCTGTCCGACGGTTCCCAGCAGGTCGCCGACACCGACACGACCCCCGACGAGGATCGCCGGATCAATGGCTTCGAAGTGTGCCATGTAGTAGCGCACGCCATCGTCGCCGAGCAGTGCGATCGAGCGACCGCCGCGCGTTGCCGGATCCTCCACTGCCGGATCCCACCCATCGACCGTCCGCACTTCGAGAGCGACTCCGTTGACCGGCGACACAACATCCGCACCGCATGGCGCAAAGACATCGGTCGCCGAGTAGCCCGCGTGGGTTGTCCCCCACCCCGCAGCGGCAACATCTTTCAACGGGACCTGATATGGAGTTGTGGTCGGAACCGTGGACGTAGTCGTAGTCGCTCTCGAGACCACCGTTGATGCTGTGGTAGTCGTCAATTCCGTCGCGGTCGACGAAATGGACGTCGATTCAATAGAGGTCGAGGGGTCCGAAGTTGTCGCTGCCAACGTCGGCGTGACCTCAGTGCTCGATGAATCTTCCCTCGGACCCTCTGCCGCACAGCTGAGAACTCCAACAGCAACTGCTAGCAACAGGACCGACCTGCGCTGGAGCCCCGTCAGAGGCCCTCGCTCAGTGGCCACAGATCAGGAAAGTCGGCATCGCGCTTTTCCATCTGTGCTCCGAACGCCTCGGCCATGTCATCAGTGTCGAACATCGCAGCGTTCCAGTTGGCAATGAATTCAAGGCCATCGGAAACGCTGTGATCACGGGTGTAGTGCATGGTCTGTTTGGTCCCCCAAATCGCCATCGGGCTCTTGGTAGCAATCTCGCGCGCCACTTCCATCACGCCTGCCACAAGTGCATCGTGATCAGCGAACACCGCGTTGACGAACCCAGCCGCGTGAGCCTCTGAAGCGGTCCATCGACGGCCCGTATAAGCGAGTTCTCGAACGATCCCTTCGGGCACCAGCTTGGGCATGCGTTGCAAAGTGCCGACATCAGCCGTCATACCGATGTTGATCTCCGCAATTGAAAAGAACGCCGACTCGTCCGCGTACCGCATGTCGGCCGCCGAAACGAGATCGATCCCACCACCCACGCATGCGCCTTGGATCGCGCACAATACGGGTACTCGTGAACGCTCCAGAGCCGTGAACGTGTCTTGCAGTTTCATGGCCGTGCTGCGGAAGCGTTCGTTGCGTCGACTGCGGTGGCCTGAATCAGCCTGCGGACCGATCGAGTCATCGTTGGCGAATACTTCGAGATCCATTCCTGAACAAAAGTGCCGGCCTTCGCTCGACAGCACGATCGCGCGCACAGAACCTGAAGCTGAAAATCCGTCGACGATCTCCGGAAGCTCCCGCCAGAAAGCCGGGATCATCGAGTTGCTCTTCTCAGGTCGATTCATACGAATGTGGCCAACCTTGTCTGCCACCTCCACGTCAAAACACTCGTATCCCATCGCAGCCACTCCTTCTTGTCGGCGTCTATGCCCCACATTGTCAGCCAGACCAGCCCCGCCGACCATCAAACCCCCAAAATATGCCTCAGAACATGCGCTGAGTGAATGAATCCAGGCATTTTTCCGATTCCCGCAAGAATTGTGACTGATCGGGAAGCGTGTTCGACTGTCGCGGGGTTTCGTGGTTGGATGCGAAGGCAATGAATAGCCCCCAGCCGATCACCACCGGGCAAGACATTCCCGACCCGGCCGGGCGCTGGCGCGCGTTGCTCGTCCTCGGCGCCGCGATGGTGCTTTCGATGACCACATGGTTCTCCGCGTCGGCTGTCCTGTCAGAACTCAAACTGCAGTGGGGACTGTCGGTGACAACCGCGTCGTGGCTCACGATTGCCGTCCAGCTCGGTTTCGTCGTCGGCGCGCTCGTGTCGGCGGTGTTCAATTTGGCCGACACCATTCGTCCGCGCAAGCTGATCCTGGCTGGCTCGCTGATCGCCGCAGCGGCCAACGCCGGTCTCCTACTCGTCTCCGGGCCAGCCGGCGCGATCACACTCAGGTTCATCACAGGAGCAGCACTCGCCGGGGTATACCCGCCCGCGCTCAAAGCAATGTCGACCTGGTTCCGCGTCGGTCGCGGAACAGCGCTCGGCGTGATGGTTGGAGCGCTCACCCTCGGTTCTGCCCTGCCCCACCTCGTCAACGGCTTCGGCGGTTTGGATTGGAGAACGGTCATCGTGACCACATCGGTCTTGACCCTGGCGGGCGGCCTACTGGCCGAAATCGGCTTCCGCGACGGACCATTCACCTTCCCGCGCGCGGTTTTCAACCCTCGCGAGATCGGTCGCATCGCACGCGATCGGGGCGTGCGGCTTGCTTCCATCGGCTATTTCGGCCACATGTGGGAGCTGTATGCGATGTGGGCTTGGTTCGCTGCCTTCGCTACAGACACCCTGGCTCTGCACGGCGTCGCCGACCCCGCTGGCACGGCTTCGTTATTGGCATTCGCGGTGATCGGCGTGGGTGCAATCGGTTGCATCGGAGGCGGAATCCTCGGCGATCGCTGGGGACGGACCCGCGTAACAGCGACCGCCATGGCCATCTCCGGCGCATGCGCGCTCGTGATAGGCACACTCAGGACTGCCCCGCTGCCGTTGCTCATCGCCGTTTCCCTGATCTGGGGAATCACCGTCGTGGCCGACTCGGCACAGTTCTCAGCCATCGTGACCGAAGTCGCCGACCAGGCCTATGTGGGTACGGCCGTCACCCTGCAACTCGCGATCGGCTTCATACTCACTGTCGCCACGATTTGGCTCGTACCGGTCTTGCGCGACGGCCCCGGTTGGGGCTGGGCGTTTGTACTTCTCGTTCCCGGCCCGTTCATTGGGGTCATGGCAATGCTTCGACTCAAGTCGTTGCCGGAAGCAAAATTGATTGCCGGTGGCCGCGGCTGACCCTCTTCGCGAAGCCAATCGGTCAGACCCTCCGAAATCTTGCGGAATATGGTCGCTGGGCGTCCGATTCCCGCAAGAATTCGGGTTGGGGAACTGGATTCACCGACGTGCAAGCGTGTCTGATCGAGTGCTGCGGCATCCATCGATACTTCGACAGTTGCCCGGTGAGATACCCAGCACTACGTTTGGATACGGAGGGACAAAAATGCACGAATATACGGCACCAAACTCAGTCGAGGTCGCGGAAGATGACAATGTCATCGCGGCACTCCTAGAGAACGCGAAGATCGCGCCGAACCGGCCGGCCTTGGCCTACCGCGAGGGCGACCAGTTCATCGATGTGAGTACCGCCGAGTTCGCGTCGACAGTACGTGAGCTCGCTGCCGGGCTCATCGGGCTCGGCATCCAGCCGGGTGATCGTGTCTGCATTTTCATGAAGACGCGCATCGAGTTCACTTACCTCGACTATGCGATCTGGTGTGTTGGGGCAACCACCGTCACCGTGTACGAGACATCGTCCGCAGAGCAGGTCGAATGGATCGTCGGCGACAGCGGAGCGGTCGCAATCATCTGTGGTAACCCAGACCTCCGGGCCCGATTCGAGTCTGTCTCCGAACGCACGCCCGATTGCCGACACGTCCTCACCGTCGGCAAGGGAGCACTAGATGGGCTGCGTGAAGGCGGCGCAAACATTGACCAATCAGCCGTAGACGAACGCGTCGCGGGGATCAAGCACTCCGATCTTGCCACCCTCGTCTACACCTCGGGAACCACCGGCCGACCGAAGGGTTGCATGATCACCCACGGCAACCTCATCTGGGAGGTACGTCAGGTCGTGGGCATGATGGGCAGCCTGTTCGAGGCCGGCGGTTCAACGCTGATGTTCCTGCCGCTTGCACACATTCTCGCCCGCGTTGTGCAGGTTGGATGCGTGACGCGCGGAGTCAAGATCGGTTTCTCGAGCGGTCTCGCACAACTTGTCCCCGAGTTGAGCATGTTCCAGCCAAGCTGGGTGTTCGCTGTTCCCCGCGTGTTCGAAAAGGTCTACAACACCTCCCAGAGCAAAGCTGGCACGGGCGTGCAGCGGAAGATATTCGACAGAGCAGTTGATGTCTCTGTTCGCTACTCGAAGGAATCAATTGCCGGCAATGTCAGCCTCCCCACCAAGATTCAGCATGGCGTGTTCGACAGGCTCGTGTACTCGAAGTTGCGTGCCGCGTTCGGAGGTCAGCTCAACTTCGCGATCTCAGGTGGGGCACCGCTGGGTGAGCGCCTCGGGCACTTTTTCAATGGTGCCGGGGTTCTAGTCCTCGAGGGCTACGGCCTGACCGAAACGACCGCGGCCGCCACGATCAACACCCCGGACGACTTCAAGATCGGATCCGTTGGCCAACCGATACCGGGATCATCGGTCAAGATCGCTGAAGACGGAGAGGTCCTGCTGCGCGGCGGGATGGTGTTCGACGGGTACTGGCACAACGAAACTGCAACAGCCGAAACGCTGATCGGCGACGGCTGGTTCGCCACTGGCGACATTGGCAAGATCGACGACGACGGCTACCTCAGCATCACCGGTCGTAAGAAGGAACTCATCGTGACAGCGGCGGGCAAGAACGTCGCCCCAGCAGTGCTCGAAGATTTTGTACGTGCCCACCCACTGGTCAGCCAGGTGATGGTCGTCGGTGACCAGCAGCCTTTCATTGCTGCCGTCGTCACCCTCGATGCCGAGGAACTCACCAAGTGGGCCGACTCTGTCGGCGCACATTCATCGGCACCTTCGGAACTGATACGCGAGTTGCTCGAGGACGATCTCGATGCCCTACGCGCTGAGATTCAGACAGCAATCGACAACGCGAATGCTCAGGTGAGCCGCGCCGAATCGATCCGTGAGTTCCGCATCCTGAGCACCGACTTCACGATCGAGTCCGGCGAACTAACGCCGACAATGAAGCTCAAGCGGACCATCGTGATGCAAAACCACGCCTCAGTCGTCCAGGAGATATACGGCGGCTGATGCAACGACCGGTGATCCGGCTGGGGGCCGATAATGACACAAGCGCTGATTGAGAACCGGTTGGCCACACCGGAGTCGGAGCCGGTCGCTGACGTACTCCAACCGATGTTCGACAAGTTGTTCCGCGGTCCCCCTCCGCTGGTCTTCGAGTTCTGGGACGGCTCAGAGCTGGGCTCGGGCGGCCCCGGACGAATCACGCTGCGTAGCCCCGACGCCTTACGCCGAATCATGTGGTCGCCTGATGAGCTGGGTATCGCGAGGGCGTTCGTGACCGGCGAGCTCAACGCCGAAGGCGATGTGGCAACGGTCTTACGCACGCTGCAGCAAGCAATGCCAAGTGAACGTCGCATCGCGATCCGAGCCCTTCCGGAGGTCCTTGCCGTCACTCGCTCGCTGGGCGGGATCGGCAAGCCTCCCCCACCTCCACCCGAGGAAATTGTTCCGCGGGGGATCCGCCACTCGCTTCAGCGGGATAAAGAGACTGTTGGGCACCACTACAACACCGGGAACGATTTCTACCGGCTCGTGCTTGGCCCGTCGATGACATACTCGTGTGCTCGTTTCACCTCTGCAGATCCAACTCTGGAGGAGGCGCAGGAGGCCAAGCACGAACTGGTCTGCCGTAAGCTCGGTCTCCGCGAAGCCTCCTCCGACTACGAAGCGTTGGGCCGACGAAAGCGGATTCTCGATGTGGGATGCGGGTGGGGCTCGATGGCGATCCATGCGGCAACCAACCACGACGTCGATGTCGTTGGCGTCACCCTCAGTGAAGAGCAAGCGATGTACACACGCCGACGCGTCGACGACCTGGGCCTAGGTGACCACATCGATATCCGGGTCCAGGACTATCGCGAGATCAACGACGGACCATTCGATGCGATCTCTTCGATCGGTATGGCCGAGCACGTCGGCAAGAAGCAAATGACTCGCTACTTCGAGCAGCTGTACGGCATGCTGCGGCCGGGCGGGCGCTTGCTGAATCACGCCATCTCATCAGTGGGCGGCTCGCGGCTCGCGCGCCGGGGGTTCATGAACCGCTACGTATTTCCAGACGGCGAACTACTCGATGTCGGAATGACGGCGTTGTTCATGGAGATTGCTGGTTTCGAAGTTCGCGACGTCGAAAACCTGCGCGAGCACTATGCCCGCACTCTGCGTCAGTGGGTTACGAACCTGGAAGACAACTGGGACGACGCCGTCAAGCTTGTCGGAGAAACCCGCGCTCGGATTTGGATTCTCTACATGTCAGGTTCGATCAACGGCTTCGAGGATGGAGGAATACAGCTCAATCAAACATTGGGCGTTCGACCACACAGTGACGGTCGAAGCGACATGCCGCTGACACGTTCCAGCTGGGGCTGACCACACCACTAGGTCTCCGCCGTGCACTTCGATCTTGTTCTCAACAACGCGGACTTCTACACCGCCGATCCGTCGGGGCCTCGCGTTGGCGCGGTCGGCATCATCGGCGACCGCATCGTCGCAGTCGCCGATCGGAACGGACTTGCGACACATGATGCGACCAACACCATCGACCTCGACGGCCGTTTTGTGGTTCCGGGATTCAACGATGCCCACAACCACATGCAGGCCTACGGAGCGACGCTGAACGAAGTAGCCCTCGACTCCGGCAGCGTGCGTTCGATCGAGGAGGTCGTCGCGGCGATCCGCGAGCAAGTAGGCGTAACGCCCCCCGGCGCCTGGGTCGTCGGCACCAGATACGACCACAACAAACTCGCCGAGGGTCGGCACCCGACATGCCATGAGCTCGACACGGTCAGCCCCGAGCACCCTGTCCTCCTGAATCACACATCCGGCCACTTCGCAACTCTCAACACCGCTGCCATGCGACTTGCCCGCATCGGTGAAGTCGACGTACCAAATGGTGGTGTGGTTGCACTAGGAGACGACGGCCGACCCAACGGGCTGCTGGAAGAACAGGCGCAACAGTTGGTGCGCGCGCTGCTCCACCCGCGGGCGATCGCAGACATGGTGACGAACCTGGGCGCCGCGAGCGATCAGTACCTACGAGAAGGCGTCACCAGCTGTCAGGAAGCGGGGGTCGGAGGGATCCTCGGAACGGCCGAACCACTCGAGCTCGCCGCCTACCAGCGCGCCCGGAAGAACGGCCGGTTGCGGGTTCGAGTCACGCTGATGGCGTCGGTCGACGCTCTACACGACATCGATCACCATGACGACGATCCTGATCAGTTTTCACTAGACCTCGGTCTGCACACCGGATTCGGCGACAACTGGCTTCGGTTCGGACCCACAAAGATCTTCGCCGACGGCTCACTCATCGGCCGCACCGCGGCAATGTTCGACGACTACGAAGGCGAACCCGGGAACAACGGCTACTTCCAGATGCCAGAGGAACGTCTACACCATCTCATTCTGGCGGCACACCAATCAGGCTGGCAGGTGGCCACCCATGCGATCGGCGATCGGGCCGTGGCCTCCGTACTCGACGCTTATGAAACCGCGCTCCGTCTTCATCCACGGGCGGACCACCGCCACCGCATCGAGCACTGCGGGATGTGTCGCCCTGAGGACGTCGATCGAATCGCCCGCCTAGGAGTGATCCCGGTTCCCCAGGCACGGTTCATATCCGAGATCGGCGAGGGCATGCTCGGCGCCATCGGACCGGACCGCGCCGTTGATTGCTACCGCGAGAAGTCATTCCTCGATGCGGGTATCAATCTGCCTGGCAGTTCGGACCGTCCGGTTGTCCTCGGGGCACCACTCCTCGGCATACATGATCTCGTCAACCAACAAACCGCCAAGGGCCAGCCGTTCAATCAACACGAGGCGCTGACAATTGACCAGGCCATCACCGCCTACACAATGGGTTCGGCAACGGCCGCGTTCGACGAACGAGTCAAGGGGTCGATCGAACCAGGGAAACTGGCCGACCTCGTTGTGCTCGACCGTGACCTGACGGCAATCGATCCCGACGGAATCGGTGAGACCGAAGTATTGGCGACCATGGTTGGCGGCCGCTTCGAGTTCGATGCGCTAACTCTCTAGCGCCGCCGCGAGTTGGGCTTGGACCCGGTCAGCTGAACTTCGTCTTCGGGCGCTCGACGGCGACGCCGTCGAGTTCGATATCGACCTTCTCGTTATAGAAGCAAACCAAGCCGGCGACCGCTTCCGATTCGGGGAGCGGGGTCGGGTAGCCCCAGGCGAGATCCTTGTGAGTACTGCCGCCGGCGGTCACGCTCCAGTACTCGGCCCATCCCTTGTAGGGACACTCACTGCCCGACTCTGTTGAGGCAAGAAGGTCCATCCGCACATCGGACTTCGGTAGGTAGTACCGAGCAGGGAGGCCCGTCTCGTACAGAACGGTGGGTCGCGCCGAATCGGCTATCACTTCGCCACCGACCAGAACCCGGACATGACGCGATGACGGCAGAGCATCGATCCGCACCTCAGGGCTGCGGGGATGGACGAAAACTTCTACATCCTCCTCGAACCAGGAATCGGCTGCGCTCCATTCGATGCGGACCAAGTCGCGGAGTTCTTCGACTGGTGAGTCGAGGTGTCTCCACGCAGCGTCCGGAATCGTGACTCCATCCATGACGAGGTCGTACCTCGTGCCCTCGCCACGGCTTGGCGAACGCACCGTGCCTCCATTCTCGATGAGTTCACCGCGAACCGAGTCGAGCGGGAAGTACCAGGCCGGGTAGTACGGAACCTCCCACACGAAACGGGAATCTCGACTATCAACAACGATGTGGCCACGGTGCATGCCTCGAATCCACTTCTGGTTCGACTCGGTCCGGACGCGGGGTCTTGATCCACTCATGCCATCAACAACCAGGTAACGAGTCTCAGGATTCCGGGCGGCCCACGATCATCCCGTTGGCCTGAGTCAGGTCGGTGTCCATGGCTACGAGCACGCGATTGCTGGCCAGTGCGGCAATTCCCTCAGGTTTCTTGGTTCCTTTAGGGAGGCGCCATACCTCATCGAACGTGCGGATCGCACCACCGCCGGGCGACAGGGGCCTATCGAGAGACAGACGCGCGACGCACCGTGACTTGTCGCTCAGGAACCAAAGGCCTCGGCCGGATCCGACTGCCAACGCGCTGATGTCACCTAGGGCGCTCTTCGCAGCGTCACGCAACTTCCAGACCGCTGTTGCCACAAACTCCACCTCGCCTACGGGCGCATCCCATCGCTCGTTCGGGCCAAGGAAGTCATGCTGCGCAAGACCGAGGGACCGCGAACCGATGGGCGCGAATTCGATCAGTGCTCTGGGCCTCTTCTCCTTTGCAACCAGGAGCCGGCCACCACGGAGCAGAACGAGCCCCTCGCCTCGCGAAGAGGGATCGTCCCAGCGCTCGTTGAGCTCAGAGTCAGGAGGTGCTACCAAAGTGATCTTTGAGAGCAGCTCACCGTTGGTCGTGTCGGCCAACAAGACCACGGGTGGGTCCTCACGCATCAGAGCAATGAACGATCCGCCATCGACGGCGACCGCCTCTAGCTGACTGTCACCCGCGCCCAGTTGCCAGTCGGCAAGTCCTGACAGATCGAGCGTTTGCCACTCGTTGATGCCGTCATCCCCATCAAACTCGCCAGCGACGATGTGCCAAGTGCGGTCGCCAACGGCCAGAACTCGGACGTCTCCATCGACACGACGAACCGCAACGCCGGATGCTTCCAGAACGGGTAAATCGACCGTGGCCAAAAGGTTCAACCGAGGTGGCTTCTTCGTCACGGCGCCAACTCTCGCACTTCGGTCGAGCGAGATCCAATACCCCCTGGTTCGTTTGTCCGCTCGGCGGTATGTTTTGACGCGATGGCATCAGGAAAAGGGGGCTCCATTCTCGGCACACGAGTCGTGCGAACCGAGGATCCGGCCCTCTTACTCGGGCACGCCAAGTTCATGGCTGACCTCGATTTTCCGAACAAGCTGCACGCTGTCTTTGTTCGTTCCGAAGTCGCGCACGGCACCCTCGGTCCCATCCACACCGAAGATGCCGAATTGATGACAGGGGTAGTGGACATCCTCACCGCCGCCGACCTCGGAGTTGCCCCACACCACGGATTCACGAAGGTCCATGACGACTTTGCGCGCCCTCCGCTCGCGGAAGGACGTGTGCGCTTTGTCGGCGAGCCAATAGCGGTCGTGCTGGCCGAAACATTCGAGCAAGGTGAAGATGCCGCACATCTGATCTGGGCTGAGATCGAACCCCTGCCGGTTCTAACCGACCCCGAGGATGCCCTCGCTGTCGGCGCCGAGCTGATCTTTCCGGGCCACGGCTCAAACGAGGCCGTGATCAAGACCGACAAGCCGCGTACCAACTTCAACGATGCTGACTACCTCGTGCGCGGGCGCTACGTGAATCAGAGGCTCGCCGTCGTCCCCATGGAGCCGGACTGCGCAGCCGCTGAGGTCGACAAACATGGCCGGCTCACCCTGTGGGCTTCGACTCAGATGCCACACATCCTTCACGAGCAGATCGCCGCGGCTCTCGCGATGCCCAAAAGGAGCATCCGTGTTGTTACGCCACAGGTCGGTGGCGGGTTCGGTGGGAAAGCCGGGATCCACCCCGAGTACAGCGTTGTTGCTGCGTCGGCGATCCGAACCGGTCGGCCAGTCGTGTGGATTCCGCCCCGCAGCGATGACATGAAAGCCCTCCCTCACAGCCGGGGCCAGATTCAGTACGCCGAACTCGGTTGCACGACCAATGGTGAATTCACAGGCCTGCGAGTCCGACTTGTGGGTGACGCCGGCGCCTATCCATCGGTTGGCGCTTTTCTTCCGATGGGCACCCGGAGCATGGCCCAGGGCACGTACTCCTTTCCGACGATCGAGTTCGACGTCGCCGTTGCCGTGACCAACACGACACCAATGGGTGCGTACCGAGGGGCCGGGCGACCAGAAGCAACAGCGATGCTGGAACGGCTCGTCGATCAGGCGGCCCTCGAATCAGGCATCGACCCAATAGAGATTCGGCGACGCAATCTCCTCGGCGATGATGTGTTCCCATACACGACCTTCACGGGCAACGTGTACGACTCGGGCCGATACATGCTGCCTCTCGAACGCGCCGCAGAGATTGTCGGGTACGACCAACTCCGCGCCGAGCAAGCCGACCGTCGCGAGCGGGGCGACCGCGTGCTGCTGGGTATCGGAGTCGCGACATATGTGGAGATCACGGCGGGCGGCGACGACGGAGAGTTCGGCGCAATCGAAGTTCACAGCGACGGCTCCGCAACGGTATTCGCCGGAACGCAGTCACATGGACAAGGTCACCAGACCACGTACGCCATGCTCGTCTCAGACCAGACTGGGATTCCCGTCGGCCAGATCACACTGGTCGATGGCGACACCGATCGGGTCCGCACCGGAGGCGGTACGGGGGGCTCGCGCTCGATACAACTCGGCGGCTCCGCCATACGGGGAGCGACCGAGCTGATGGTTGCCAAAGCCAAGAAGCTGGCGGCGCAGATCCTCGAAGCCGATGTCGCTGACATCGTCGTCGACACGGCGGCGGGGACAGTCGGTGTGGCCGGTGTGCCCGCTCAGGCATTGACGTGGGGCGAGCTGGCCGACCGTTCGTCGTCGTTGGGCGAACCACTCAACGGCGAGTTCGACTTCGCACAAGACGGTGCCACCTATCCATTCGGCGCGCACATCGCTGTCGTCGAGGTCGACTCCGAGACCGGCCTGACTCGACTCATTCGTCACGTAGCGGTCGACGACTGTGGGACCGTGATCAACCCGCTCCTCGTCGAGGGGCAACAGCACGGCGGCGTCGCTGCCGGAGTAGGCCAGGCACTCTACGAGGAGGTCCGCTTCGACGTCCACGGCAATCCGATCACCTCCAATCTTGCCGACTACGGAATACCGACCGCCGCCGAATTGCCGTCGCTCGAGGTGGCATCGACAGAAACACCCACCACGCTCAATCCTCTGGGAGCAAAAGGCATCGGCGAGGCGGCCACTGTCGGTTCCACCCCCGCCGTCCAGAACGCGGTGATCGACGCTTGTGCTCACGTCGGCGTTCGGCACATCGATATGCCATGTTCTCCCGAGCGTGTCTGGAGGGCATTACGGGACGCTCAGACGGGGACTCTGGAAGATTCGTGGCATGAGCCTCCCGACATCTTCGACCGTCTACGGGAAGCCAAACGCCTCAGCAAAGATGTCGGTCAGATCGATACGTCCGTTGGTGAGACGGCAGCCCAGGGCATTTGATCGTGGACTTCGGGCGTCAATCCGGCAACAATCAGCCCCCACGGACGAACTCTGGTTACTCGGTCGGATCCTATTTGGCGCACTCTTCGTGAGTGCGAGCATCGGCTTCTTTGCCGACCTACCGGGATCGACCCGGTACGCGGAGAAGAGAGGAATGCCACAGGCGAAGAACGCCGTGATCCTGGCAGGCATTGCGTACCTCCTCGGTGGAGCCTCCGTCACTCTGGGTATCTGGGGCGACCTCGGAGCTCTGCTCCTGATTGTCACGCTGATCCCGGTGACGTTCCTCATGCACAAATTTTGGGCCGAGCGCGATCTCGAGGCGAAACAGATCCAGCTGTCGATGTTCATGAAGAACATTGCACTCATCGGCGGTGCGGTCCTGCTGTTCTCGTTCTTCGCTCGCGACACATTCGGCTTTGGGCTCCCCTACACGATCACCGACGGCGTCTTCAGTTTCCGCTAGGTCCGGTACGGTTCCGGAAATGGCCGAGGACCTCCTGATCGTCGTCCGGGCGGCGTGCCTCGCTCTTCCCGAGACCAACGAACGTCTGAGTCATGGCGTGCCGTGCTTCTTCATCCGCGACAAGAAGTCGTTCCTCTACTACCACGACAGCCATCACAACGATGGGCGATTGGCGATCTGGTGTCCTGCGCCTCCGGGGGTACAGGAGCAGATGGTGGAGGCCGAGCCAGCGCGCTACTTCCGGCCGGCCTACGTCGGCCATCGCGGCTGGATCGGGCTCCGGCTTGACATCGACCGAGACGACGACGAGATCGTCGGCGTCATCGACGAGGCCTACCGATGCATAGCCCCCAAAACGCTCCTCAAACTCCGGGATGCCACCGACTAATAGAGATCCACCCAACCAAATCTGAAATATGCCTCAGATGATGCGCTGAGCGAATGAATCCAGGCATATTTCGGGCGGTGGGCCTGCTGGCGGCCTAGCCGCCACGCGATCAGTCACCCAGGAACCGACTGTCGAGTCTCGGTCTTGGCTCCTCGCCCGCCAGCACTACGACCTGTTCATCGACCAGTTTGACGAGGTGGGCAAGCACGCTGCGGCGCGCCGGGCTGTGGAGCTCCTTGCGTACATGCGCGTACAACACCTCGACCATTGCTGGAATCGTGTCAAGGCCGCTGCGCACAGCCTCGAGCACCTGGGCTTCGCGTTGCAGACGATGCTCGATCAGATCGTTGACGAACTCTGTCGGATTGGGGATCGGAGAGCCATGTGTTGGGATCGCCACATCATCGTTCCGTCCGGCGACCATCCGCAACGACTCGAGATACGCCGACATGTCGCCGTCGGGTGGCGAGACCACCGTGGTGCTCCATCCCATCACGTGATCACCGGTGAAGATAGTCCGCGTCGTGCCGTCGTCCAGAGCGAAACACATGTGGTTCGACGTGTGCCCCGGCGTATGCATCGCGGTCATCGTCCAACCGTTGCCGGACACCACTTCTTCACCAGTGGCGACAGCCTCATCCGGAACGAAATCAGTATCGGTCGACTCCTCGATTACGGGTTCAGATGCCTCCGACTCTTCGTCGCTGGCCGGGTCGTCCCTCACCGGATCTTCGCCGATATCCCAGGCATCGGTGCCATGAGGTCCGAACGCGATGGTCGGAGCACCGGTCTCCGCCGCAAGCCACGCGGCAAGCGGCGAATGATCGGCATGACAATGGGTGATAAGGATCGCCCGCACAGAACTCCCGGCGAGTGCTGCCGCCAGCGCGTCACGGTGAGAGTCGAGCTTCGGGCCCGGATCGATGACCACGACGTCACGGAGTCCGACGATGTATGTGCCGGTGCCGCGGTACGTGAACTTCGAGGGGTTGTCGGCGATCACACGACGCACGAGAGGTGCCAGTTGCTCGGCCTCTCCGTAGCGAAATGAGTCGGTGTCGAGTGTCAGGAACTTCATCGCGACCATTCCAACGGGCTCAGCGTTCCGACACGACGACCGCCCCCGTAGACCGGAACTTCGAGCTGATCAATCGTCTCCTGAGCGACCTGATCGAGGTCGACATCCATCGCCCGAAGAGCTTCAATCATTGCTGCCTGTCTGGCCGCGACTGATCCGTCGGCAATCTTGTAGGCACACGCCCGGCCATCGGACAGAGCCGCAGCCATGACCCCATCGGCTCCGTCTTTGACCATGAGGCCCGGGATCATCTGCATCCAGACGGTCACATCGCGAGTGGGTCCGCCGACGAACTCCGGATGGGACATCATCGCTCGAGCGACACTGGATCCCGACGATGCAATCGCCGCGAATGCGCTGGCCAGCGCGCTCAACTTCAGCGCGTGAGTCGGTGCGCCGCAACCATCGACGCCGAACAGTTCTGTTGCAGAGCTGACGGCTTTGTTCCAGCGGCCCGAGCTTCTGCCCGCGCCACATTGTCGAGCGGGCGTGACCGCGTGTTGCCGAGATCGGGCTCTGTGAGATCGAACCGGCGAAGAATCTCGCGGACAGCATCGAGGTGCATCGCGGAACCGTCGTGGCTGGCACAAACGACGGCGAGCAACTCGTCTGGTAAGTCGAGACCGAGGTCGACCATCGCCGACGCTTGGAGTGGCTTGAGTGACGACCGCGGATAAACCACCAGATCCGGGTTTCCGACCCGAGCAATGAGTTCCCCAGACGAATCGATCGCTACGCCAGCTCCGTGGTACAACGACTCCTCGAAATCACTTCGAGTGGTTACGGCGATTGGCTCAAATGACCCGTCAAATCGGGTCACGTTCCCTCCGGCGCTGTGGGTGGAATCCCCGATTCGCCGTTTGCCTTACGCGGTCGTTTCGGCGGTGCTATCGCTGTGAGATGGCTGTCGACGACGTCGTAGCGTTTCCCCCACTCGTTGATGAGCGCCTGGGCCATCGCCGCGGCCGGCAATGCCAACAGCGCTCCCACAAATCCAAGCAACGATGCGCCGGCTAGTGCCGCGCCGAACGCCACAGCCGGGTGGAGTTCCATCGTGCGCGCCGTAATACGAGGCGCGAAGAAGTAGTTCTCGATCTGCTGATAGATGACGATGAAGACCAGCACTATGAGAGCTTTCAGCGGTGACTCCAAGAACGTCAACAGGACAGGCAGGACCCCAGCGATGTATGTCCCGACGACCGGCAGGAACTGGCTCACGAGACCGACCCAGAGAGCCAGCGCAATCGGGGCAGGAGTGCCTACCGCCTGGAAGACGATCCAATGGAAGAACGCCGAAAGCATCGCTAGAAGCGCCCGGGAGTAGAGATAGCCACCCGTTTTGGTGATCGCCAACTCCCACGCGCTGAGCACGCTCTCTTGGCGAGTCGGCGTCAGGCGTGAACAGATGGCCCTGCGTAGTCGTGGTCCGTCAGCGACCAGGTAATAGGTGAAGAGCATCACTGAAAGAGCCTGGAAGATGACACCGACGGCCGCCAGTGACAGCCGAATTGCTTCGTCGCTTTGGGACTGTATGAACTGCTGGACGCGACCATCCGGGTCGTTGAATTCAAAGATCACATCCTGCGGATCGATCTCGGTCCCAACCGTGTCGTTGATGAACTTGACCGTGTCGGTGATATAGGCATCGGATTCGGAGAGGAGTTCCGCCACCTGCGTTCCGACCAACGTTCCCACCGCGCCGGCGAAGATCAGAAAGGCAAATAGCACGCCGAAGAGAATCATCAACGTTGATCGCCCACGGCGCCACCCTCGTAGCGCGAGCCTGTTGACTCCTGGTTCGATAGCCAGTGCGAGAAAACCCGACACCAGTAGCAGCACGAACAAACTTGAGAGACGGTGGAAGACGTGACGCAGAACAAACGTGAGCACGAAGCCCAGCCAGAACACGGCGACTGCGGGGATCACCCACCTGGGAAGAGTCCGGTCGGTTGCGCGGCGATCGAACCGTTGCCCTGATGCATCCGTCGAGACACCACTCGATGAATTCTGCTCAGCGTTGCTCGACGCCGATTCGACGTCGGGTGCAGAATCCTCGGCCACCTTCGGATCGTAGTCACGCCGACCCCGCGTCCTGAGCCAATCCGCAGTCCCACCCATCCCATCCAGATCTGGCCCAGACCACGTTTGTAGGTAATTTTCTGGCGTATACGGCCAGAAAATTACCTACAAACGGTTCTGACGGGTGGCCGCGGAGAGAGAAACCGCAAGATCGCCGCGACGCTTCACCACAACACCGGCGTCGAGGCCGAGCCAATGGGCCAGCAGCTGCAGTTCTGACGCCAACTCCTCGGCGACCTCGGCCTCGTCGATTCCTGGTTCGCCGTATGCCGATTGCACAAGTAGACGGCCAGTCGAACGATCAGCCTTCAAGTCAACGCGGGCAACGAGTTCGTCCCCGAGTAGGAACGGAAGCACGTAGTAGCCATATTGACGCTTCGGCGCAGGCACATAGATCTCGATTCGGTAGCGAAACCCGAACAGTCGCTCGGCCCTATCGCGATTCCAGACAACTGGGTCGAACGGGCTCAGCAATGCGCGCGCCTCGATACGGCGAGGACGGGTGACATCTGGGTGCAGATAGGCCGGCTTGCTCCAACCCTCGACCGATGTTTCGATGAGCCGACCTTCCTCCACAAGCTCCTGGATCAGGGGGCGGCAGGGCGGGTTTCGCTGACGGTGATAGTCGGTCAGATCGTCGAACGTCCCTACTCCGTGATGTCTTGTCGCTCGCACCAGCAACTCCTTGCGGCCCTCAGCCTCAGAAGGAGTCGGCAGCGAAAGGATCTCCGGCGGTATGACCCGCTCGGTCAGGTCGTAGACGCGAGCAAAGTCCTTGGGACGACGGACAGCAGCAAGCTCCCCACGATGAAAGAGGTACTCGAGTGCAACCTTGCCGTCGTCCCAGTCCCACCAGGTCCCCTTCGGTCCGACACGTTGCTTCAAGTCACCGGCCACGATCGGCCCATCAGCGCTAATACGCGCGAGCACCTCGTCGAGGAACTGCGGACGACGACTCTGGAGTTCGCTCACCATCTTCCAGCGGTGATCTGCTGCCATGAACCACCGCAGATAGGGGCGCAGTTCTATGGGTGCGTAGCAAGCCTCATGTACCCAGTACTCGAATAATTCGCCGGCATTCGTCGCATCGTTGATCAACGTGCGCGGGTGAACACCGAGGCGCGTAAACAGGGGGAGTTCCTGACTGCGGACGACGACGTTGACCGAGTCGATCTGGATGAGGCCCATCTGTCCGACGATTCGCCGGAGATGCCGACGATCGACTCGTCCAGTGGGGCGCGAGGCAGCTAGGCCTTGCGCGCCCAGCGCTATCCGACGCGCCTGGGCGTTGGAAAGCTCGGCCGACTTGGCCAGCGCCCTAAAACTTCCGCTCGGTCGCTTCTACCTGACCCGGTCAGTCGTCGGCAACGGTGATCGCGACCGAGTTGATGACAACATCGGTCTTCGGGCGATCGCCACCACCCGTTTGAACGTTTTGCATCTGCTCGACGATGTCGAGACCCTTCACGACCTGACCGAAGAGGCTGTACTGCGGCGGCAGCCCAACCCCAGATGCACCGGACACGATGAAGAACTGGCTGCCGTTTGTGTTCGGACCGGCATTCGCCATAGCCACGGAGCCGACCTGGTACTCGCGAGGATTGGGGAGCTCATCGTCGAAGCGGTAGCCGGGGCCCCCGCGACCGGTTCCGGTCGGGTCGCCGCCTTGGCACATGAAGCCGTTGATGACCCGATGGAAGATCACCCCGTCGTAGTAGTGGTGCAGAGCCAGGAACACGAAGCGAACCGTCGAATGGGGGGAAAGCTGTAGCCATGACGCCGACCCTACCGGCCAGATATCACGACCTACTCAGGGTCAGTTCGAAGGTCCCGCCTCCCCAGCCATCGGCCTGATCGCGACCCTCGATCGTGACGACGTCAACATCGTCAGGGATCTCGACGGCCTGGATGGTCCGCGTGAACGGTTGCTCTGCGGCATGATCATGAGCGAGTTCGCGTGTCCCGTAAACGGTCCCGTCGGGCCCGATGATGCGCCAGGCGTCTGCGTAACGGTCCGCTGAGTCATACGGCGACGAGACGGTGACGTTGAAGGTCCAACCCAGATTGGTCTGCTCAGCTGTTGCATCGATGATGTCGGGGAAGCGCTGCTCGGCGGATGCCTCGGCCACAGTCGCTTCGACGGTTGCCGACGTGGCATCGATCGAGCCATCGTTGGTTCCATCATCATCCGACCCGCCACAGGCGGTGCCCAGAACAGCACCGAACAGAACGAGGCCAAGCAACGATCGCATTCACCAATCATGCCCCCGAAATGTGCCTCAGATCATGCGCTCAGTGAATCAATCCAGGCATATTTCGGAATTGGGGTAGCCGTCTGGTGTCAGTTGCGTTGGTTGTAGCTGATGATCAGGTCGTTGCTGGCTTCAACGGCCCCGCTGAGCGACGTCTGGACGTCGCTGCCACCGAAGATGGCGGCGACAGCGCGAGCGGTCTCAGCGCGAACGGCGCGGAGTGGGCCGAGGGCGGGCGCGTTGGCAGTGATGTCGTCTGAGCCGGAGAGCACTTGATCGTACGCAACGCGGAACCGCGGATCAGCCGCGTAGGTCGCAGCGAGTGGATCGATCTCGGTCGCGTCGCTACGGACCGGTACGTATCCGGTGGACGCTGCCCAGGTCGACTGCGTCTGGGCATCGGTCAGGTACGTGATGAAGTCCCACGCCGCAGCTGTCTGCTCGTCGGACTTCTCGGCAACAATCCAAAGAGAGGCGCCGCCAACCTGCACGGCAGGCGTATCCCCCGGGCCTGGCATAGGACCAACACCGAAGTCATCAGCGGTCACCCCTGGTGCGATCCCACCGCCGAGGGCCTGGATTACCGTCGCGAGCGCCCCGGACGAACCGATGGTCATCGCGCCCGGCGATTCGGGGTCGACAAGCTTGAGGAAAGCATCTTGGCCGCCGGCGTTGTCGCCAACCGATACGGCCAAACCATCGTTGACCATGTCTTGCATGAAGGTCAG
>JADWMG010000144.1 GCA_015767405.1 Actinomycetota bacterium | reverse complement strand
TCGTCGAGGTCGGTCAGGACGTCGAGCCAGGCGAAGGCATCGTCGTTCTCGAGGCAATGAAGATGGAGAATCAGATCAACGCCGAGAAATCTGGCACGGTCAAGGAGATCAAGGTGGCAGCTGGAGAATCTGTCGGTGGCGGCGACATTCTGGCCGTCATCGAATAGCGCAGACGCCTACGTCGACGAACGCGTGAACGCGTTGCGGTTGGTTTTGGGGATTATTCGGCGGCGTCGGACAACGCTTCGCTCAGCGCCGGGTGCACGAGGATGCTCTCGGCAACGTCAGTCACCGTGAGCCCAGCGGTCACCGCCACCGCGATTACCGAGATCAATTCAGCGGCCTGGCGGCCGACGATTGATCCACCTAGGACCACGCCCGTGGCCGGGTCAGAGATGATCTTTACAAAGCCCTGCGTGTCGTTGTTGATCATCGACTTCGCGGTTGTCGCGAACGGCACCTTCGTGACCCGAATCTTGCGACCGGAGCTGAAGGCATCCGCTTCTTCCAGCCCGACATCGGCAATCTCAGGTTCGGTGAAGATCGCCGAGGCGGCCTTGTCATAGTCGAGGTGCCGATGGCTTCGCGTATGCAAGCCCATGACGTGTTCGGCGACTTTGCGACCCTGCATCGAGGCGACAGATGACAGCGGCAGCTTCCCGCTGATATCACCTGCGGCGTAGATATTCGAGACGTTCGTAACGCAATGCTGGTTGATCGCGACGTACCCACCCGAGTCGACGTCGACACCCGCCCTCTCGAGGCCAAGGTTTTCGGTATTCGGAGCTGAACCGATAGCGAGCACCGCGTGCGTCGATTCGACCGAGCGACCATCATCGCAGCGGACGATTACGCCCTCGCCATCTGCGGTGCGCTCCGTCGACACGGCACGCGCGCCCATCAGTAGCTTCACGCCGCGACGCATGAATTCTTCCTCCAGCACAGCGGCCACTTCGGGGTCCTTGCCCGGAAGCACCTGCTGGCGGCTGACGACGAGCGTCACCTTGGCGCCAAACGACGAAAACATGTGGACGAACTCGACGCCCGTTACACCGGAGCCGACGATCGTGACGCTTTCCGGGAAGACGTGCGGCGGATAGCAGTCACGCGTGGTCAATATGCGTTCACCATCGGGCTGACACCAATCAGGGATTCGCGGCCTCGAGCCGGTACACACCAGCGCAGCGTCGAATTCGAACAGTTCGATGCCATCCACACCGTCGGCCTCCACCGTATTCGGGCCTAGGAACCGTCCGGTGCCGCGCACGATTCGAACACCCTGGCTCTCCAGGAGTCCAGTCGTGTTGCTGCTCATCTTGTTCTTGATCGCTTCGATCCTGGATCTCAGGCCGTCGACGTCCACGTCGATGTCGACCGTCTCCAAGCCCATCCCGCCGATCGCCTGAGTGCGGCTGATCGCACGGCCGGTCGCAATCATCGACTTCGACGGGATGCAATCCCACAGATGTGCTGCGCCCCCGACGACGTCACGTTCGATCATTGTGACATCGGCCCCGAGACGCGCCGCGTAGGTAGCCGCAATATTGCCCGCCGGCCCTCCGCCGATGATTACGAATCTTGTAGTCACCTCGGCAGATTACTCCTGAGCGTCGCCAGAAATGAGCCCGTCGTTCGCGTAAAGCGTCGCTCGCTCAGTCTGTTGAACCTGCAACTCCGAGGAGTCGGCGACGATATTGGGACAGAAGCGAGACGGATACGGTTGCTGGTCACGAGCTTCGCCAACCCATTCGAAGTGCATGCCGTCGGGGGTCAGGAAGTTTCCTCCCCAGGCAAAGCCGTGCTTGCGGAAGATCCGCACGGTGTCGCAGTTCATGTCTGGTGGAGCACACCCCTGGCACGATCCGATCGTGTTGGTGTCGATGGCCATCCCCCACGAGTGCCGCGACAAGAAACCGACCGAACTGTTGGGTGTCAACCGATTGAACCTCGGGTAGTAGCAGCCACCGGCCCGATTCGCGTCGTAGTAGTTGATCGTGTTCTCGAGGCCGCTGGCGATGACCTCGGACATCGCGGCTTGCAGCGCAACCCTCACCGTCGAGTGGCAACCAGACGGCAGATTCAGTTGGCCGACGCTTCCCAGCGTTATGTACTTGTTCTTCCACGCTGAGTCGAGCGTGACCGACCCGTTGCTGTTGACGCGGTAGGAGAATTCCCCGAGGGCTTCCTTCGTGCGAGCCATACCGAGGGTGAAGTCAGGGTCGGTTGGGTCCCAGCTCTTCCGGATCCGAATCGACGTCTTGACAAGCCCCTGCTTCGACATGGCCGAATCAATTGCAGATCGCGAGGAAAACCCCCAGATCACGACACGACTCAACCGGGAGATACCCAACCGGTCGGCCGCAGCCGGGGTCATCAGCAGTTCGGTTCCTCCTGTGATCGTGTCGTCGATGACGGCGGCGATCTTGAAGGTCACTTTCCCGCCCCACGATGCGACGAGGTCTACGCTGTCGCCGGCCTTCGCGCCACGGAGACTCGCCGTTAGCGAACTCATCACGACCGTGTTCGGACTCAGCACTCTGGAGACATCACGGCCCATTGTTCGACCAATAAGGTCGAGCGGAAGAACCGTGGTGCCCATCGGAAGAGCGAAACCGGCCGCCGGACGCTGCACGACCGTGGATCCGCGACGTAGCTCGGTCATGCCGATACTGGCTGATCGGCCGATCGCTGCGCTTGCCCCCGAGGCTCGCGCTGCTGCTAGCGCACGATCGGCAACGTCTTGCTTCAAGGGCCCCGAGTTGTACACAGTCACGACATCGGTGGCGAGCGGCGAGATCCGCTCCGCCTGTTGGACCGCAACCGCTGCTTCGTCGATCCGGTCCGGGGATTCCGCGGCGATCACGGGTACGGCAATAACCGCAGCCAAGAGGGCTGAGCCGAGCACATAGAAGCCGCCAGTTCTGAAACGCACACGACGATGTTACGGACATGTGACGGCGCCAACACGTCACCGGCAGTTTAGAGATAAGTAAACGCGCGCAATCCGGTCAGTTTCGATACCGTCAACGCACCGTGAGTGACGTGACCCCGACCAACGAATCTTCTGCCAACGATGAACAGTCCGGCAGCGGGCTAGCCGCGGAGAAGGCACGTCGACTCGCTCAACTCGATTCGATGCGCGCCGCAGGCGTCAACCCGTATCCGTACCGGTTCGATCGATCCCACACACTCGAAGAGGTCCGGGCGAACTGGGGACATCTGGAGCCCGGCATCGAAACCGAAAACGGAGTTTCGGTCGCTGGACGCATCATGCTGAAACGTGACACGGGCAAGCTCGTCTTTGCCAGCATTCGAGACCGTTCGGGCGAGATCCAGCTATTCATCTCGAAGGCTGCGGTCGGCGATGACGAGTTCGCGGCGATCAAGCATCTCGACCTCGGCGACTGGGTCGGCGTGCACGGCACCGTGATGACCACCCGCAAAGGGGAACTGTCCGTCAAGCCTGACCGAGTGGAGTTGTTGTCGAAAGCAGTTCGTCCAATGCCCGACAAGTGGCACGGGCTGCACGACGTCGATACCCGGTTCCGCCAGCGTTATGCCGATTTGATCGTCAACGAAGACGCCCGCAGGGCATTCGAAATTCGCCACGAGATTATCGCCAGCTTCCGACGAACCCTGCACGATCGTGGGTTCATAGAGGTCGAGACACCAGTCCTGCATGTCGAATCCGGAGGTGCCCATGCGCGGCCGTTCACCACGCACCACAACACACTCGATATGCAGCTGTACTTGCGGATCGCTCTTGAACTCCACCTCAAGAGACTGATTGTCGGCGGAATGGAGAGGGTCTACGAGATTGGGCGGATCTTCCGCAATGAAGGCATCTCCACACGCCACAACCCTGAATTCACCATGATGGAGCTCTATCAGGCGCTCGGTGACTGGAATGACGTCATGGAGATCAGCGAAACGTTGATCACCCAGGCCGCCCGCGATTCCATCGGGACCACGATTGTCACGATTCGTGAGCAGGAATTCGACCTGGCGGAGCCTTGGCCCCGGGTTCGTATGGTCGATGCCGTCTCCGAGAAGATCGGCCGCGCGGTCCACCCGAGCCAACCCGTGTCCGAACTGCGGTCGCTCGCCGAAGAACACGGCATCCGCTGGGAGGATCGTTGGGGGGGCGGCAAGCTCGTCGAAGAACTGTTCGAGGCACTGTGTGAAGCCGACATCGTGCGCCCGACGTTTATCACGGGTCACCCAACGGAGATATCTCCCCTCGCCCGCGTCGACCGAGACGATCCGTGGTTGACAGAGCGCTTCGAGATCTTCGTCGACTCCCGCGAGCTGGGCAACGGATACTCCGAGCTCAACGATCCCGTCGAACAACGCCTACGGTTCGAAGAAGAACAGGCCGCCAAGGAAGCCGGTGATGTTGAAGCCGGATCGCTCGACGAGGACTATCTGCGAGCGCTCGAATACGGCATGCCTCCAACGGGAGGGCTCGGCATCGGAATGGATCGGCTCACAATGCTGCTGGCGGGGGTCGACTCGATCAAGGAAGTCATTCTGTTCCCGACACTGCGTCACGAAGTTCTCTGAGCACTGTCGCCAACCACACCGACCACACCGACCAACGCACACCCGCCAGCCACACCCACCAGTAAGGACGTTCAATGACAAGATCTGCATGGGGCGCCGGCCTCGCAACGATCGCTGCAGACGGATCGGTGCTCGACACCTGGTATCGCTGGCTCGGATGGGGCGAGTACGGCGACGACAACTGCCCAGTGGATGAGATCGAGTCCAAGCTGGGCTTGCGCGACAGCGTGGATGAAGTGCGCGGCGTAACGATCCGCCCGGTCAGGATCACGATCAACGTCGACGAGCCGCCGTCGTCACCGTCGGACGCCTACCTACGACTCCACATGCTGTCGCATCGCCTGGCAGCGCCACGTTCGATCAACATGGAGGGCACGTTCGGCGCACTGACCAATGTGGCTTGGACCAACCTCGGGCCCGTTGCTGTCGAGGATCTTGATGACGTGCGACTGCGAGTGAAGCTCAACGGAGGGGTGGTCTCGGTACACGGCCTCGACAAGTTCCCGCGCATGACCGACTACGTGATTCCGACAGGTGTGCGGATTGCGGATGCCGATCGGGTTCGCCTAGGTGCTCACCTGGCCGAAGGTACGACCGTCATGCATGAGGGCTTCTGCAACTTCAACGCGGGCACCCTCGGAGTCTCGATGGTCGAGGGGCGTATCTCGTCGGGCGTTGTTGTCGGCAACGGAACCGACGTTGGTGGCGGCGCCTCGATCATGGGAACGCTGTCTGGCGGCGGAACTCAACAGGTCACGCTCGGCCAGCGGTGCCTCCTCGGCGCAAACTCCGGCATCGGTATCAGCCTCGGTGACGACTGTGTGGTCGAGGCTGGCCTGTACATCACTGCCAGTACGCCGGTCTCGACTCCCGATGGGGTCGTGAAGGCCCGCGAGTTGTCGGGACACGACAACCTGATGTTCATTCGCGACGGACAGTCCGGGAAAGTGATCGCCAGGGCCCGATCCGGTGCCTGGGGTGCGCTGAACGACGAGTTGCACGACAAGCAGTAGCTTCGACGTATGGCCAAGTCGTCGCGGTCCGACTCGTCCGCTGACCTGGGTGAGCCTGTGGAGATCGACGCTGGCTCGCGAACGGTCGCCATCACGAGCCCTAACAAGGTCATGTTTCCATCGGTCGGCCCGAACAAGGAGCCCCGCACCAAACTTGATCTCGCCAACTACTACGTGTCCGTCAGCGACGCGATCATGCGAACGCTCCTGGATCGACCAGTGCTTCTCGAGCGATACCCGAATGGCGTCCGCGGTAAGTCGTTCTTCCAGAAGCGAATCCCCGAGTCGGCTCCCGACTGGCTGCAGACCACGACCGTCACGACAATCAATGGAACGCCATCGAGAGCGCTCGTCATTGCTGACCTCGCACACGTCTTGTGGGCCGCCAACATGGGCGTACTCGGTCTTCATGTGTGGCCCTTTCTGGCATCCACTCCCGAGGATGCCGATGAGATGCGGATCGACCTCGACCCCTCTCCCGGCGTCACGTTCGACATGGTTCGCGAAGCGGCGTCGAACGTCCACGATCTCCTCGCTGAGTACGGCATGCTTGGCTTCGCCAAGACGACAGGCAGCAAGGGGATCCACATCTACCTACGGGTCGAGCCGGGCTGGGACTCGTTCGCCGTTAGAGGTGCTGTGATCACTCTGGCCCGAGAGCTCGCCCGACGCCACCCTGACCTGATCACCGACAAATGGTGGAAGGAAGAACGGGGCACGCGAGTCTTCATCGACTACAACCAGAATGCTCCGCACAAGAACATGTTCGGCGCATGGGGCGTGCGCCCACGAGTCGGAGCTCAGGTGTCGACACCGTTTGGATGGGACGAACTCGGAACCATCGATCCCGAGGCACAGACACTCGACACCGTCCCGGCGCGACTAGCCGAGCTATGGGAACTGATGGATGACGCTCCGTGTTCGATAGTCCCGCTAGTCGAACAATTTGCCTCCGATCTCGCGGACGGCATTCCCGACGCGCCGTGGCCTCCCGTCTATCCGAAGATGCCCAACGAGGCGCCGCGAGTTCAGCCGTCGCGGGCACGCAAACCAGCCGAACAGGACTAGAGGGCGAGGACCAGCCGGACCACGATCACGAAATCTCTGAGACCGGACTGGCCTGCCGATCGCCTAGCATCCTGGCGATATGGCAGCGACTGGGAGCCTCTTCGACGACTTCTCCGACCTCGTCCGCGCTCGACGTACTTCGATGATGGTCGACAAGGAACGCGAGGTCCCCGCTGAGGTAGTTGCCGAATTATGCGGCCTGGCGACTTGGGCACCGAATCACAAGAAGACTTGGCCGTGGCGGTTCGCGCTGTTCAGTGGCGACGGCAGAGCGCGACTCGGCGAGACGATGAGCGCCGACATGACCTCCGCTGACTTCGGCGACGACGTCAAGCGTGCGAAGACCCGCACCAAGTACCTGCGTACTCCGGCAACGCTTGTTGTCGGTGTTGCCGCGCACGACAACGAGATGCTCCACCGGGAGAACCGCGACGCAGTCGCCGCCGGCATTCAGAACATCTTGCTCGGCGCTACCACTCTGGGGCTCGCGACCTTCTGGTCGACGCCTGCCCTTACCCAGCCACCCGGGGTGCTCGAGTTGTGTGAGTTCGATCCCACCGATCGCATCGTCGGCGTGATCTACCTCGGCTGGGCGGCCGGCGATTGCCCTGTGCCCGAGCGCCCCCAACTTCAGATTGCGCACATCACGGACTGACGCTCGTCCGGCATGCTGTGCCCGTTCCCACTCGTCATTTCGGTCAACGGGGGTGACACTGCGACAATGCCGACGTGACTGCAAGCGCCGACTCTGCCCCGATCGATTCGCGCCAGACAATCGTGGCTCTCGACGTGGAGGGCGTTCTTGTTCCAGAGATATGGATCGCCGTCGCCGAGCGGACCGGAATCGACGGCCTACGTCGCACGACCCGCGACGAGCCTGACTACGACGTACTCATGCGCTACCGGCTCGACCTGCTCGATGAACACGCCCTGACCATGTCGCTCATCGAGGACGTTATTGGCGGCCTCGAACCGTTGGATGGCGCCAAGGCGTTCCTCGACGAACTGCGATCGATCACCCAGGTGATCCTCCTGTCGGACACGTTCGAACAATTCGCGAAGCCACTCATGTGCCAGTTGGGATGGCCCGCCGTGTTCTGCCATCGCCTCGTCGTGGCCGACGACCGGATCACCGACTATCGGCTCCGTCAACCGAACCAGAAACAACGCTCGGTCGAGGCTTTCCACGCACTCGAATACCGCGTAATCGCTGCCGGCGACAGCTATAACGACACGACGATGCTCGCCGAGGCCGACGCCGGGTTCCTCTTCCACGCGCCGGCAAACGTGATTGCGGAGTTTCCTCAATACCCGGCACTCAACACCTATCCGGAGTTGCTCGCCGCGATCCGCGCTGAGCTCTGACCCTGCGCGCAGCGTCAGACAGCCCCGAGCCCAAAGCGCCAGCAGAGCCATGAGCGGTACGGCCATTGCTCACACAGTTCAGAATGTCGGCCCGACTATGAGCGATGTAGGCGGATTAGCCTTGTATCGCTCACAACGGTCAGGACTGACAGAAGCAGCAAACCGATCCCAAGACACCGGATAGAACTGGGAAGTACTTGGCCCGGGGCCACGCAAAGCTTGCTGGTACGAGTGGCTCGGGGTCAGCCCGCGAAGGGTGTGCTCGCGAGACCGCGACAACCCGGGTCGATTTCGAAGAGACCGCCGGCGAGCGGCTGGTCAGCTCGCTCTTGCATTGAAAGCCCACTCGTGGCGGACGTGACGAAGAGCCGGTCGAGATCGGGACCCCCGAAGGCACAACTGGTGATCTGCGTAGCAGGCAGCTGCACGGTCCGGATGAGCTGGCCATCGGCGCCGAACCGGCGAACACATCCTCCGCCCCAGAACGCCACCCACAGGCAACCTTCGGCATCGACCGTCATCCCGTCAGGGAATCCTCGAGTTTCATCCACCTCGATGAGCGACCTTCTGTTCCCGAGATCACCCGTGTCACGGTCGTAGTCGAAAACATCGACCCGCATGGTCGGAGTGTCGATGTAATACATCTTTGTTGCGGCCAGATTCCAGCCGAGACCGTTGGAGATCCCGATCCCTGTCAGCATCGTTGAGACGGAGTGGTCTGAGTCGACGCGATACAGCGCAGATCGCCGATGGTCGTGAGTCATCGTCCCGGTGAAGAGACGACCGGCTGGGTCGCACTTCGCATCGTTCATGCGAGCGAGTGCATCCTCCGCCTCGATGGAGATTCGAAGTTCCTCCCGACCGTCGGCCCCGAAGAGTGCCACTCCATCGGTCATCCCGGCAACGAACCCTCCACCGGAACGAGGAATCACCGAGCCAATCTGCTCACCCATCTCGTACACCGTGTCCGATCTCGGCGCCAGACCGGATCGGTGTATCCGCTCGCCTTCGATGTCGACCCACCACAACTCGTCGTCGGCCCAGACAGGTCCCTCGCCGAGGCTGGCAGCGACGTCGAGAACAACCTCCCATTCCGACGATGACATCAGTGGCTCTCGCGTGAGTGTCGGCTTGGGTGACGTGGTCGATGTAGAGCCGATACCACCCGCGGGTGGCAACTGGTGGAGGCGGCTGCCATCGTGCACGGCGGGCTTCCAGCTCATCGTCGTCCACGTCGAGAGTGAGGCGTCGCTCGGGAACGTCAAGCGTGATGAGATCGCCGGTCTGCACAAGAGCGAGCGGGCCGCCGATGCTCGACTCGGGCGCGGTGTGTAGCACCGTGGTTCCGTAGGCGGTCCCGCTCATTCGGGCATCGCTGATCCGAACCATGTCGGTGACTCCCTCAGCCAGGAGCTTCGCCGGAAGCGGCATGTTGCCCACCTCCGGCATACCCGGATATCCCTGCGGACCACACCCCCGCAGAACCATGACAGTGTCGGCAGTGACCTCGAGCTCCGGGTCGTCGATGCGGGCCTTGAAGTCTTCGATCGTGTCGAAGACCAGAGCTGGGCCGGTGTGGACGAGCAACTCCGGCGACGCTGCGGAGGGCTTCACGACAGCTCCTTGTGGGCAGAGGTTGCCGCGCAACACAGCAATGCCGGCCTCGGGCGCGAGCGGATCAGCCATCGGTCGGATGACCTCACGGTTCCAGCTCTCGCGTCCGGCCCAGTTATCACGAATTGGGTGACCATTGACCGTTGGGGCGCTGCCTTCCAGTACGTCGGCGAGTTCGGCCATCACCGCGGGTATGCCGCCCGCTTCGAAGAAGTCCTCCATCAAGAACTCGCCCGAGGGCATCATGTTGACCAGCAGCGGGAGACGCGAACCGACACGGTCGAAGTCGTCGAGCGTGAGGTCGACGCCAACGCGACCGGCAATTGCCAATAGGTGAATGACGGCGTTGGTCGATCCGCCAATTGCTGACAGCACTCGGATGGCGTTCTCGAAAGCACTTCGCGTAAGCACCGCGGAAGGGCACAGGTCATCTCGAACCATCTCGACGATTCGCCGCCCACTGAGGTGCGCGAGGCGCTTGCGGCGGGCGTCGGGTGCGGGGATGGAAGCGTTGTCAGGCAGCGTGAACCCGAGGGCCTCGACCATCGAGGCCATGGTGGAGGCAGTACCCATCGGGTTGCAATGGCCGGCGCTGCGAGTCATCACCGACTCCGCCGCCAGAAACTCCTCCTCGCTGAGCCGTCCGGCCCGAACATCTTCGCTCATGCGCCAGACGTCGGTACCAGAACCCAGACAGCGACCCTCGCTCCGCCCGGTGAGCATCGGACCTCCGGTGAGCATCAGCGCCGGGAGATCGACTGAAGCTGCTCCCATCACCATCGCCGGCGTGGTCTTGTCGCACCCGGCAAGCAGCACCACACCATCGATCGGGTTCCCTCTGATCGACTCCTCGACGTCCATGGCCATGAGATTTCGCAGCAACATCGCCGTCGGCCGGATCTGATTCTCTCCGATCGACATGACGGGGAATTCGAGAGGCACGCCACCGGCCTCCCACACACCCCGCTTGACGTGATCAGCCAGTTCACCCAGGTGCTGGTTGCAGGGGGAAAGTTCAGAGGCCGAGTTGCAGATGCCGATCATCGGTCTTCCGCTGAAGACATCGTCGGGCAGTCCGCGCTTCATCCAGCTGCGGTGAATGAAGTTGTCGCGGCTGTTGCCCTCGTACCAGTGGGCGGTGCGGAGCCGCACCGGGGTCTCGTCGAAGCTCACGTGACGAGGTGCATCCCGGTGATGCCTCCGTCGAGGAGTAACTGCTGGCCGCTCGTGAACGTGGTGGGTGCGGCGAGGTAGACGACTGCATCGGCCACCTCCTCAGGTTGCACCAGGCGACCCAGAGGCTGACGGGCCTCGAGGCCAGCAAGGGTTGACGCGGGATCATCGCTCTGCTCGACAAGTCGTCTGACCCACGGACCGTCGACCGTGGCCGGACTGACACAGTTGATTCGGATGCCGTGTGCCGCCTCATCGGCGGCCATTGCTTTCGTGAGCGCGAGCACAGCGCCCTTCGACGCGGTGTAAACCGCCCGCTCGACGAGACCAACCTCAGCCGCGACGGAGCAGGTGTTGACTATGGCTCCTGAACCGGCCGCCCGCATGAAGGGCAGCGCCGACGCGCAGAGGTTGGCGAGCCCGAATACGTTGACCGCGAACACCCGCGTCCAGTCGTCAGGTGAGGCGTCGACGACGTCACCAACTGCACCGACGCCCGCGTTGTTGCACACGACGTCGATGCGGCCGTGTGCATCGTGTATCCGCTGTGCTTCGGCTGCACACATTGATCGGTCGCGTAGGTCGAATCCCCATTCGAGATCGAGACCGACAACGACGTCACCTTCCGATTCGAACGCCTTGACGATCTCGGTACCGATACCGCCTGCGGCGCCGGTCACGATGACTACTCGCGAGACAGGGTCTGTTGCCATTGTCTTCTTGTATCAGACATCAGATGTCTACTTCAACTCGGCTTGCACCTTGCGGCTCATCTTCCTCCATTGCCTTCATTGAGCTACGTTAAAAGATCAGATGTCTGAGTTATCGACCTCCAGATCCTCAACTTCAGCTGTCGACGCCGTCGTCGTTGGAGTGTTGTCGGCGATCGTCGATGATGCTCTTGATGCCGGCTCCGCTCTGCCTTCGGAAGCGGAACTGGCGTCGCGCTTCAACGTGAGTCGGCTCACACTCCGAGAAGCAATGAAGACCCTGTCGGCGCTGGGTGTTGTCACCGTCGAGCGCGGGCGGGGCACGTTCGTCAACCCGTCCGATCGCTGGTCGCGCGTACATCCAGCCGTACTCGCCATGCTCGTCAGGACTCCGGAAGACCTGGCCGCATCGTCGCGCTCGCTCGTCGAGGCGCGACGATTGGTCGAGGTCGGCGTCGCTGAATTGGCCGCCGAGCGCCACAGCGAAGCCCACCTGGCATCGCTCAACGAACAACTCGAGGCAATGTGGGGTGCCCACGAATCAGCCGACACCAACGCGTGGGCGTGCGCCGATCTGGCGTTCCACAACACCCTCATGGAAGCAGCAGGCAATCCGTTCGTGACGATGTTGTTCAGCCCGCTCGAGCAATTGCTCCGACGCGACCGTCATGAGCCCGCCATAGATCCAGCCAATCGCAGACGGGCGCTTCGCTGGCATCAAAGAATTCTCGATGCCGTCGTCGCCGCCGATTCCAGGTCGGCCCGTGAAGCCATGGATGGTCATCTGCGCGACACCCAGGACATTCTTGCGGAGTGGCGGGGCGATGAAGATTCTGCCTCCGACGTCTCCGCCAAGCAAGGAGCCCACCAATGAGTACAGCGATCGTCACTGGAGCAGGCGGCGGGCTCGGACGAGCCATTGCCATTCGCCTCGCCGCGGACGGTTACTCCGTCGCGGCCATCGACATCTCCCAGGCGGACGCCACCGCCACCTGCGACAAGATCCGAGAGTTCGGCAACACGGCGCGGCCCTACGTGATCGACCTCCGCGACGAGACCGCTCTGTTCGAGGGCATCAAGCAGGCCGCGAACGAACTCGGCACTATCGCTGTATTGGTCAACAACGCCGCGATCTTTCCGTCTGGACCATTCCTCGCTGTGTCCCCCAAGGAGTACGACAACGCGATTGCCGTCAACCAACGCGCCTACTTCTTTGCCGCCCAGGCCACTGCGCGAATGATGCGTGAGAACGGCGGCGGCGCCATTGTCAACGTCGGATCCATCACCCAACACGGCGGATGGTCTGAGCTGGCAGCCTATGTGAGCACGAAGGGAGCTGCCGCCGCGCTCACCAGGGCGCTGGCAACCGAACTCGGGCCTCACGGTATCCGGGTCAACTGCGTCGCTCCCGGCGCCTTCCCTACCCACGCCGAGGAGATACACGCCGACCGAGAGGCCTACTCTCAGCGAATCATCGACTCCCAGGCACTCAAGCGGCGCGGCGCCCCTGAGGAAGTTGCTGCCGTCGTGAGCTTCCTCGCCGGCACAGACGCCTCGTTCGTTACGGGTCAGACGATCAACGTCGACGGCGGATGGATCATGAAGTAGCGATCAGCGCTGACCTCTAAGGCATTCGACACGTGAAACGCCAGGTGCCTGGCCCTTATGTTACTTGACAAACATGTTGACTATCGAACGTATGTTCGGTATGATGGGTTGCATGTTGGCGACCGATGTTGAACCCGTTTGCGGGTTCGACAACGCTGTGCTCGGCAATGTTGGGTTGACGGAACGGTTCCGGGAACTCGAGTTGGAGGTGCGGCGGGTTGAGGCTGAGATGGCGTCTGTGATTGTGGAAGGTCAACGTCGCGGTGTGTATGGC
>JADWMG010000419.1 GCA_015767405.1 Actinomycetota bacterium | reverse complement strand
CGTTACGTAACACCAGGGGCCTGGCCCCTGACGTTACGACCCCGGTGTTATGGCACAATGATTGGCGATGAGCGCCGAAAATACTCCAGCCGACGAGTCAACATCTGATGGAACAGATGACAGTGGTGCTGCAGACGCCGCGGTAATTGTCCACGATCGGTTGATTGATCTGCAGCGCGTTGACACCGACGCCGATCAGCTCATGCACGAACGAGAGAATTCGCCGCTGAGAGATGACCTTGCGACTAAGTCCGACCAGCTGGCGGCGTGGGAACGCAGGCGCGGGCAAATGAGAGCCCGAATCGACGAACTCACCGAATCGATCGAGAAGGCCGAGGAGGATGGCGCCGAGCTGACCGCGCATCGTCAGCGGCTCGACAAGCAGATGAAAACCATTATCGCCCCACGCGAAGCCGAAGCGTTGACGCATGAGATGGCAACGATCGACGGACAGCGAGACGAGCTCGACATGGCAGAGATGGAAGCGCTCGAGGAGCAGTCGGCCCTTGACGACGAGTTGGCTGCGCACTTGAACATCTCCGAGTCGGTCGCTGACGCTGCGCGGCTTGCCGATGGGTCACTCGCAGCTGCTGTGACCGAGATCGATGGGCGGCTGTCGGCGCTCAACACCGAACGAGAGAGCATTCGTGCGGAGATCGACAGTGATCTGCTCACCAAGTACGACCGGGTTCGTGACGCACTCGGTGTTGCGGTTGCGGAACTCGCCGGTAGGCAATGCCTTGGCTGTCACATCGATCTGTCTGCTGCTGAGGTAGACACCGTCAAAGATGATGCGGCCCATATTGGTATTGCTGAGTGCCCGCAGTGCGGGCGAATGCTGATCGTCTGATCGTCAGTCATTCATCCGGTGATCGTTGACCGGCCGTAGCCTGCGCCCGTGTTCTTTTGGTTCATCGGAACGGCGATCATGTCAGTCGGCCTTGTCTTTCGCGATCCACGTTTCGACTATCGCTTGTTGATTGTCGGTTCGGTCATCCCAATCGGTGATGGGTTATTCGGCGGGTCGAAGGCACTCCACAGCGTGACCGTTGCCATCTTGTTGCTTGGGTTCCTGATGGTGCTTACCGCCGGCCGCAAGCCGGTCCGCAAGATGCTGCTCGGCCTCCCGATCGGAATGATCTTGCATCTTGTTTTCGATGGCGCCTGGAACAACACCTCGGTCTTTTGGTGGCCATTCTTCGGAGTGATGTTCGACGACTCTCCGCTACCGGTGATCGATCGCGGCGGGTGGGGCATCCCACTCGAGATCGTCGGAATCGTCCTCTGCGTCTGGCTGTGGCGTCACAATGATTTCAGCGATGCCGCCCGTCGGCGTCAGTTCCTCCGTGATGGCGAGCTCGATGCCGTGCCAGAACGCTTTGCTTGATGGCGGTCTGAGTAGAAAGGGATGTGTTGTGGAACACTCCGGTAGTGCTCATTCTGCTACGCCACGGCCGAACCCCAGCGAACGCGGCACGGTTACTCCAAGGTCGCATTGATCAGGACCTTGACGAGATCGGAATTGAGCAGGCTGCAGCTGCGGTCGAGTACATCTCGGGCACATGCGAGGTTGACGCAGTCATCGCCAGCCCGCTGAAGCGTGCTCAGCAGACCGCTGAAGCCTTCTCGACGTTCGGGTCAGGTCAGCCTGTGATGATTTAGTCGAGCGAGCTGCGACCAGCAACATCGTCGTGGTGAGTCACGTGTCGCCGATCAAGTCGGCTGTCGCTTGGGCGCTGGATGTCGGGGACATCTCGTGGAACTCTCATCTCGATCAGGCCGCCATCTGTCGTGTGGTCTTCCGAGCTGGACGTCCGATCCTGCAAACCTTCAACGAAACCGCGCCAGCCAATGCGAGGCGGGTCATTCAGTGGGGGTGAGGGCGGCGACGGCCTCGGAGTTGCGCGAGGCGATGATGCCGTCTATTCCGCGCGCGATGAGTTCGCGATAGAACTCGGCGGTTTCCTGAGCCGAGTCATCCATCCAGGCCCAGATGCCGAAGCCGTCGGCTCGTGCTCGGTCGATGGTTTCTGCGGTGAGTACTTCTAGGCCATCGAAGAACGGCGGTGCCTGGAAGACCACGTCTTGCGGAGCGAACTCGTGCTCAGCACCCGCGTACCACGCTGTCAACGTGTCTGTTCCCGGGCTGGTCGCTACGTCGGGGGAAAAGGTGCGGAATGCGGCCAGCGCCTCGTCGGCGAACGACACGGCGATGACGGAGTCGGTTCGATTCAGCTCTGCAATCTCGATGGCGAGCGCTTGGGCGATCTCGATGGCCGCGTCGAGGTCGGGCTCACCGTCTGGGTCGTCAGGGATCTTGATCTCGACGTCGAGCACGTGTTCAGGAAAGCGCTCGGCAACTTCCCGGAACGTGGCAATCGCAAAGTCGTCGGCGGAGTATCCATCGGGCGCCGACTGCTGACCGGACCGGACACCGCGATAAATGTACGACGCATCTGGGAGTGACTTATCGACCCACGTGTCGCCAGAGAACCAGTAGGCGTTGTCGAGTGCTGCAAGCTCCTCGGCTGTGAACTCGTCGACTCGTCCGCTTGCTTCGGTTGTCCGGTCGACCGTTTCATCGTGGTGGACCATCAGTACGCCGTCAGACGACAGTCGAACATCCATTTCGAGTGCATCGACACCGGCGATCACAGCTTCCGTGAAAGCAAACAGCGTTGAATGCGGGCCGTCGAAGTCACCTCCGGCGTGAGCGAGCATCACTGGACGATCGAGTGCGAG
>JADWMG010000418.1 GCA_015767405.1 Actinomycetota bacterium | reverse complement strand
GGCCCAGGCGGCTTCGGCCGCGCCGAGGTCGGTCGCGGGTTCGCCGTCGGCGATGTATTCGAACAGCATTGCCCTCCATGGGCCGTGCGCCCCGAGCTTGCCGAGGATTGCGTTGACACCCCATACAACGCGGTCGAGGATCACGAAGCTCGGCGGCATGTTGAGCTGCTCGATGACCGGCGCATGCGGGCCCTGCACGTCGAATATCACAGCAAGCGTGTCACGCATCCACTCTCGCGTAAACGTGAACTCGTCGGTGAGGTAGGGCACATACGGGCTCGACACGTACTCGTAGACGAGTGCCGGATCGAGGCCGTGTGATGCCGGAAGAAAGTTCGAGCTGACCATCTCGGCTACGAGCTTGTCGGGGTCGCGGTCCATGATGATCGCGTCCATCGTCGGACGGAGCGACTCCCATTCACCAGGTGACCAGCGCTTGACCAAGCCGAAGTCGAGGAATGTGACGCTGCCGTCATGGTGGAACTTGTAGTTCCCAGGATGCGGGTCGCCGTTGAAGATTCCGTATCGGTTGATGGTGCTTGGTCTCCTCCGACTCTTCCCGGCGAAATTCGTCGAACGACATCCCGTCAACCCACTCGGTGGTCAGCACTCGCGGGCTGCAGAGTTCGGGCACGAGCTTCGGAATCCTCACCCAAGGGTGACCCTGGAACCGCGCTTCGAACTCGGCAAGGTTCCCGGCCTCAATCGAGTAGTCGAGCTCTTCACGCATCCGCTCGCGGAGTTCGTCGACGAGCCCCTTTGCGTCAAGCCCCTTGAGCATCATCGAGGAGAACATGGCGTACATCACCTCGGCAGCATCGAGGTCGCTCTCGATGGCTTCGTGAACCCCCGGGTACTGCACCTTGACAGCGACGTCGCGGCCGTTGTGAGTGATCGCCTTGTGGACTTGTCCGATCGAGGCCGCGGCAACCGGCATGTCTTCCCAGTCGAGGAACACCTTCTCGGGGGGCTTGCCAAAATCCTCCTTGACGACGTTCGCTGCAAGCGTCGGTGCCATCGGAGCGGCATCTGCCTGCAGTGTGGCAAGGGCGTCCTGCGCTTCATCAGGTAAGGCCTCGAAGATGAAGCTGATGAGCTGACCGGCCTTCATCAGCACGCCCTTCATTTCGCCGAGCTCCTTGGCAACATCTTCCGCCGTCCGAATCGCGAACTGCTCATCGAGTTGAGCGCGCCGCTCTTCAGCGCTTCCGAAGCCGCGCACGCGAGATACCGCAAAACGAGCGGAGTTACGGGCCGACAACTTCCAGATCTTGGCCGAGCGGGTGAATCGGCTCGTGAGTGGGGACGCTTTGGCCCGTTGGGCAGCAGCAGCGAGCCCCGCGGCAAGAGCCAGAACGGACGCTACGGAAGCGACGGCCTTTTTCTGCATTAGGCGCGTCGCTCTATTGGGTGGGCGGCAAGAACATGATCGGGTATCGGCGACCCCGTTACCTCGTCGGTCCAATATGTGCCTTCGGCGAGTCGCGACAGAGCTACTTCGACGCCAGTCAGATCCCGTTCAATCGCGTCGAGATCGACGTCGTTCGAAGCTGGGTCCGGTTCAGGAGGTGCGGAGGTAGGCCCATCAGAAGGTGACGTCTCGGGGGTCGGCTCGGCGTCGGGGGGCTCGGTCACATCAGTGAAGTTACCTGCCAGAGCTCACTCAGTCGGAACAGTGCTGGGCAAGGCCGGACCGTGGCCGTCGATCTAGTGTTTCGTCGTGACCTCTATCGGCCACCGCCGATCAAGACGGTGGAAGGATTTCCCCCTAGCTATGGCGATGCTTGCCCCTTCGGCGATCATCCTGGGGATCTTCGTGCTTTACCCGCTGGGCCGAGCTGCCTGGCTCGGCCAGCAGCGCTGCAACAATTTCGGCGGCAATTGTGAGTCACAAGGGTTCGGTCAATACGTCGACGTCTTCCGGAGCACTGAGTTCCAGAACGCTCTGTTTGTCACGTTCAAATTCGCGATTCTCACCGTGCCACTCGGTCTGGCTCTCGGAGTGGGGCTGGCAGTTCTCGCCGACAAGTACCTTCGTGGCATCGGCACCTTCCGGGCGATCTTCTCCTCGACGGTTGCTACGTCGGTTGCTGTGGCGAGCTTGATGTGGCTCTTCTTGCTGCAGCCCTCGGTCGGCGCGCTGGCCAACGTCGGATGGTTCAACGCGCTCTTCCCGTCGGTCAAGGACCCCGGTTGGCTACAGGACCCTGGCACAGCGCTCACCGCGGTCGCCATGTCGAGTGTCTGGGCAGGCCTCGGCTTCACGTTCATTCTCGTCACCGCTGGCCTTCAGGGGATCCCGATGGACTACTACGAGGCGGCGGCGATTGACGGCGCCGGAGGTATCCGTCGGTTTTGGTCGATCACCTTGCCGATGCTTGGTCCGACGCTGCTGTTTGTTCTGATCGTGTTGACGACGCGGGCATTCCAGACCTATGGCGAGGTCGACCTGCTGACCGACGGCGGCCCACAGCCGGAGGCATCGACAACCACCATCAC
>JADWMG010000027.1 GCA_015767405.1 Actinomycetota bacterium | reverse complement strand
CTCCATCACCCCATAATGCCCGGCCAGCACGAACCCAACCCGAAATATGCCTGGATTCATGCACTCGGCGCATGAATCCAGGCGGTTCTTGATTCGTCGAGTCCGATTCACCGGAAACCTTGCGGAAATCGGACGCTGAGCGCGCGTATCCCGCAAGATTTTGGGTTTGGGGGATTGGGGGGCTGCTCGGCCGGGCATTATGGGTTGATGGAGTTCAAGACGATCATCGAACCGTTCCGCATTCACTCGGTCGAACCGTTGGTGATGACTACCCCGGAGCAACGTCGTGAGGCCCTGAAGGCGGCCGGGAACAATCTGTTTTCGCTGCGCGCGGTCGATGTGCTGATCGACTTGCTGACCGATTCGGGTACGGGGGCGATGTCGCGTGATCAATGGGCGGCAATGCAGCAGGGCGACGAGAGTTACGCGGGTTCGCCGTCATGGTTTCGCTTCCTCGAGAGCGTGCAAGATCTCTTCCCGTTCGAACATGTGATTCCCACGCACCAAGGCAGGGCCGCGGAGAGGATCCTGTTCACAGCGATCGGCGGCGAAGGCAAGATCGTGCCCAACAACACTCACTTCGACACGACGCGCGCCAACGTCGAGTACACCCGTGCGAGCGCTGTCGATCTCGTGATTGCTGAGGGCCGCGACTCGCAGTCGATGCATCCCTTCAAGGGCAACATGGATCTGGAAGCACTCGATGCGCTCTTGACCGAACACGGGCCTGAGGTGGTTCCCGTCGTATTCGTCACGATTACGAACAACTCGGGTGGGGGGCAGCCGGTCTCCCTGGAAAACCTGCGAGGAGTCCGCGCCATCTGCGATCGCCACGGCATCCCGTTCTTCCTCGACGCTTGTCGATTTGCTGAGAATGCCTGGTTCATCAAGCAACGAGAGCCGGGTCAGAGCGACCGGGACGTGCGCGACATCGTTCGCGAGATGGCCTCTTTAGCTGACGGAATGACGATGAGTGCGAAGAAGGACCCGCTGGGCAACATCGGTGGATGGCTGGCTCTCAACGACGACGCTCTCGCTGAGCAGTGCCGTAACTTGCTGATCCTGACCGAAGGATTTCCGACATACGGCGGGCTCGCCGGACGTGATCTAGACGCGCTTGCTCAAGGCCTTCGTGAGGCCGTCCAGCACGACTACCTCAGCTATCGCATTCGATCGACCGCCTACCTCGGTGAAGCCTTGGCGAATGCCGGAATTCCGGTTGTCCAACCGACCGGTGGGCACGCGGTTTACATCGACGCCGCGGCGTTGTTGCCCCACATCTCGCCGTTGGAGTATCCGGGCCAAGCTCTGGCCATCGCACTGTACGAGGCGGGAGGTATCCGTTCGGTCGAGATCGGCTCAGTCATGTTCGGCCTCCAACCCGATGGCACTGAGGTGCCCGCGGCGCTGGAACTCGTTCGCCTAGCGATACCGCGTCGCACCTACACGCAGAGTCACATCGACTATGTGATCGAAGTCTGCGAGTCGGTCGCCCAACGCGCAGACGAACTCAGCGGATACCGAATCACCAGCACCAAGCGTCAGATGCGTCACTTCACCGCAACGTTCGAACCGGTCTGACAATCGCGCGAATCAGTCTGAATCAAACCGAGACCGCCACCTCCGGTCGATAGAAGTCGGCCAACTCGCGGAGCCACGTGTCTCCAGTTCCGTTGTGCGCGGATCCGTGCATCAGGGCAAGCGTTGCCGGCTTGAGAGTGGCCAGCGTTTCGAGCGTCGATGCCGTTTGGGGAGCGCGGCTCGAATACCCGAACTGTTGCTCCGTTGCGATTGTGACGTCCATCGGGGAGTCGGTGCTGATTGCCGGACCGTTACCAGTTTGGGTGAACAGATCGCCACAGAGCAGAGTCGACGTCGACTCCTCGAAGAGCAGGCCGGCATCCCACCCGTGCGGTACGTGTGGAGTCGCGAGGTAGCGGAGTTGCTTCCCTCCCAGATCGAGAAGCTGCCCATCTTCGAGCGCGAGCGGTGCCCTGTCAGCGAGATCGTTGACCTGCACCATGCACCCCAAGGCGCCGAAGGCGACCTGGGAATTGGGGGCGGCCTCGAGCCACTGGTTCATGGCTCCGCACTCGTCGGCTTCGACATGTCCGAAGCTGAGCCAGCGCAACTGATCGAGTGGCAGGACGCTCTCAACGGCGTCCTTCACCAATGGAAATAGTGCGCGCATGCCGAGGTGGAACAGCAGCGGTTCGTCGCCGACAACCAGAATCTGGTTGAAGGACAAGCCGACGTCCGGGATAAAGGTTGCGATGCGATAGATCCCATCGTTGATCTCGTCAATTGTCGTGTTCATGGGGTTCTCCTGTCGTTGGTTCGGGTGGTCAGAAAGGAACGACCGTGGCCATCAATCCGGTGGCGTTTGCCTCGTCGCGGCCGGCCAGTATTCGGCAGAACTCGATCGCGTCAAGCGTGATGTGTTCTGCCTCTGGGGAGTCCGGGTCCTGAGCGAACGTGCCGCCAGCCGGACCTTCTAGTTCGAGTGTGAAGGGACGGTCGTGTCGGCGGGCCCACTCGGCCACGACATCGGCGACGATTCGACCATCGTGATTCGGGCTGAGCTCAATGGGTCTCCCGGTGGCGCGGGCGGTGTCGACACGGTGCATCCACTGAATCTGCACGGATGACAGAGCCGCTTCGAGTGGCCCGCCGGACTTCTTCCGGTGGGAGAATGCAGCGCGCATCTGGCTCACATTCTCGAGCATTGATGCACCGGCTTCGCTTGCGCCCAGTACGTGCAGGTACATCTGACGAACATCCCACTCGGGACAGTCGGTCTGTGCAGTCCAGTCATTGTCGTCGAGCGATCTCAACATGATGATTGTCTGGTCGAGCTCCTGTGCCTGAAGCTCCATCGCCTCCGCGTGGTCGAGTGGCTCAATTGTTGGGGCTGTGACGGTGGTCATTTGCTGTTCCCTTTGATAAGTGGTGCGATGTGGTCAGGTACGAGTTCTTTGAGCAACATGGACGTGGCCTGGTCGATGAGTAGCCCCCATCTGTTGCCATGCGGGTCATTGGAGATCTGTTGCCCCACGAGACCTGCCATGACAGCGGTGATGAGGTCGAGCTCCGATCCCTCCAGTCCGAGGCGTCGTAGCGGTGCTAGCGAGATGTCGTATGCCTGCTGTGCGACTGCGAAGCTCTCTTCAGACGGTGTGAAGTCCGGGATGGTTCGCTGAAACAGCAGCTGGTATCGCACGGGATCGCTAGTGCAGAACTGGAAGAAGCGCCGCATCATTGCGGCGATCAGCTCGAGCTGGTCTTCGCTATCGCTGCCATCGCCACTCGATGGCTGCATGGTCTCGATCAGGGCAAGGTTCCCGTCGCAGAACATCGCGTCGAAGATTTCGTTCTTTGACCTGAAGTAGGAGTAGATCGACTGTGCTCTCATCCCAACTTTGGTACCGAGCTCACGCATCGAGAAGTTCCCCAGGCCGTTCGCCCGGTTCAAGTCCCATGCCGCCGCGACGATCTCCGATATCGTTTCTTGTCGCCGTAAGGAGATCCTGGTGCTGTTCGTAGTTCCTGACATTGTCAGGCAATAGTGACACAGTGATCTGTTCAAGTCAAGGGAGATGGCGAGGTGCCCTTGGGACTTACCGCTGGCGTTCGGGACTTTGGGCTCTACGTGCCCAGGTTGGCAGCGGGCACAATTGGCGTGGTTGACCAGTCGCCGAGTCCTGGATTCGACGACCGCCACGTATCCGACTGAAGAACCGGAAGAGGGTTATGCATCGCCGCAGGCAACGAGGTGGAGAGCGGTTGAGGTCCACCCTCTTACTTTTCGGTCTTGTGGTGATGAGCGTGTTCGTCGCGGTAGCGACCGGATCCTCATCATCACCGATCGCAGCTCAAGACGCATCTGGCGCCGACCTCTATGAGGCCAATTGTGCCGGCTGTCACCAGGTCGGCGGAGAAGGTATCCCTGGCACGTTCCCACCCCTCGCGGGCAACCCGGCGGCGACTGACACCGAGTACGTGGCCGTAGTGATCACAGACGGAAAGACCGGAGCGATCGAGGTTCTCGGGGAAACCTACGACTCAGCCATGCCGGCAGTCGGGGGCCTTTCCGACGACGACCTCGACGCGATCGTTGGTCACGTCGTTGAGCTAGCGGGCGGTGAGAGCGAGCCTGATACACCGACAGAGCCGGTCGGCCCGCCCGAGTCTGGTGACATCGACAGCGGCCATGACCTGTTCATCGGCCAGGACCGATTCGACGACGGTGGAACGGCCTGTGCGTCGTGTCACACCGCTGGTGAGGTCGGAAATCTTGGAGGCTCCAGTCTTGGGCCGGATCTCACTGGTGCTTACGAGCTCTTGGGTGGTCAGGCCGGCCTGAGCGCCTGGCTCGCCAATCCGCCAGCACCAACGATGACGCCGATCTTCTCTGACCGGCCGCTGACGGATGACGAGATTGCGGATCTGGTCGCTTTCCTTGCGGATGCCCCCAACCAGGACCGCCCGTCGAACGACGTCGATTGGTTCCTGATTGCAGGGATCGCCGGGCTTCTTGTCCTGATTGGTGGGATGGCCATTGCCTGGCGCGGACCGCGCCGAACTTATGTGGAAACGTTGAGGAGTAAGCGATGAGCCGGTGGAGTAAAGACACGGTCGACCCGGGCGCCCGCAAGTGGGAGGAGTTCTACCGGAACCGCTTCCAACACGACAAGCGCGTGCGAACGACGCACGGCGTCAACTGCACCGGCAGTTGCTCGTGGGAGGTGTTCGTCAAGGACGGGATCGTCACCTGGGAACTCCAGGCCACCGACTATCCCGAGCTCGAAGAGGGTTTGCCTCCGTATGAGCCACGCGGGTGCCAACGAGGTATCTCGTACTCCTGGTACCTGTACGCCCCGACGCGGGTGAAGTACCCGTACGCTCGCGGCGTTCTGATCGATATGTATCGGTCCGCCAAAGAGGAGTACCTCGGCGACACCGTTGCCGCTTGGGCCAGCATTCAGGAAACACCCGAATGGCGCAGCCGATATCAGGAAGCACGCGGCAAGGGCGGCTTCCGACGGATCAGCTGGGACGAAGCACTCGAGATGTGTGCCGCCTCGACCATTTACACGATTCAGAAACACGGCCCGGATCGGGTCGCTGGTTTCTCGCCGATTCCGGCGATGTCACAAGTCAGTTATGCGGCCGGCAGCCGATTCATGTCGTTGATCGGCGGAGTCGTGATGAGTTTCTACGACTGGTACTGCGATCTTCCTCCCGCATCTCCCGAGGTGTGGGGCGAGCAGACCGACGTGCACGAGTCGGCCGATTGGTTCAATGCCCGCTTCATCGCGGTCATGGGCGCGAACCTCAACATGACTCGTACACCTGACGCGCACTTCATCTCCGAGGTTCGCCACGCTGGCGCCAAGCTTGCTGTGTTCAGCCCCGACTTCTCGCAAGTCTCGAAGTTTGCCGACTGGTGGATCCCAGCGCACCCGGGTCAAGACACCGCATTCTGGCTGGCGGTGAACCACGTACTGCTCAGCGAGTTCTACCGCGATCGTAAGGTCGACTACTTCCAGGACTACTCGAAGCAATACACCGATCTGCCGATGCTCATCGAGATCAAGGATCGTCAGGCCGGCAAGTACCTCCGGGCTGGTCGCCTGTCTCGCTACGCGAATTGTGAGAACGGTGAATGGAGAATGCTGATGTGGGATGCCGAGGCCAACGAGCCTCGCATGCCCAACGGCAGCATCGCCGACCGCTGGGCCACGGAGAACAAGGGCAAGTGGAACCTCGAGTTGTTCGACAGTGTTCTCGGCGAGGCCATCGCACCCGAACTGAGCTTCATCGAAGGTGGCGACGGGTCGGCTGAGGTCGATCTCGACTTCTTCGGCAGTGAGGGCACAATCACGCGCTCGGTACCGACACGCACGATCCAGACCATCGACGGCCCCGTCACGGTCACCACCGTGTTCGACCTCCTGAACGCACGATTCGGTATCGACAGGGGCCTCAAGGGTTTCGACGCTTCCAGCTACGATGACGCCGAGGTGCCCTACACCCCTGCATGGCAGGAGCAGTACACCGGAATCCACCGTGACACTCTGATCAAGTACGCCCGCGAGTGGGGACGCAATGGCGAACTCACCAACGGCAAGAACATGATCATCATCGGGGCCGGTGCCAACCACTGGTACCACAACAACCTCTTGTATCGATCTGGCATCACTGCACTGATGCTGACCGGATCCGTTGGCGTCAACGGCGGCGGGCTCGCTCACTACGTGGGCCAGGAGAAGCTTGTCTGTCACGCATCGTGGGGAGCCATCGCGATGGGCGCCGACTGGGGCATGGCCCCCCGCCAGCAGAACACGCCGTCATTCCACTACGTGCACTCAGACCAGTGGCGTTACGAAACCGGTTACCGCGAGTACGACTCGCTGCCAGATGATTTCTCCGATCGCTACTCGCACACGATCGATCAACAGGCCCGCGCCGTCAGGCAGGGTTGGCTGCCGTTCTTCCCGCAGTTCAAGGAGAATCCACTCGACGTCGTGCGCAAGGCGAAGTCGCGAGGTGCGGAGACCGACGAGGAGGTCACTCAGGACATCGTCGCCCGTCTGAAGTCCGGCGACCTCGAGTTCTCGATCGACGATCCCGATGCTCCCGAGAACTGGCCACGCACTTGGTTCATCTGGCGAGGTAACGCGATTGGAACCTCCGCAAAGGGCCATGAGTTCTTCATGCGTCACTACCTGGGCACCAAGTCGACAGCCATCGCGGCCGAGCCTGATCCGCTCGGGGTCTCCGAGGTGACCGTTCGTCCCGATGCACCAATCGGCAAGATGGACCTCGTTGTCGATCTCAACTTCCGAATGGACACGACGGCCCTCTACTCCGACATCGTCCTCCCGGCCGCCACCTGGTACGAGAAGGACGACATCAACTCGACCGACATGCACTCCTTCATCAACCCGATGCAGGAGGCTGTGGCCCCAGCATGGGAATCGCGGCCCGACTGGAACATCTTCACCGCGCTCGCCAAGAAGGTCTCAGAAATGGCCGGCGGGCGGCTGCCGTCAGAAGTCGTCGATGTCGTCATGCAACCGTTGTCGCACGACACCCCCGACGAAATGGCCCAGCCGGAAATTGCTGACTGGCGCGCTGGTGAGGTCGAAGCCATCCCTGGCAAGACGATGCCGAAGTTCAAGATGGTCAAGCGCAACTACGCCAAGTTGTACGAGCAGATGACGTCACTTGGCGAAGGCGTCCGCAACAACGGCGTCGGAGCCCACGGTTTGAAAATCGACGTCGAGGAGTTCTACGACGCACTCGCACGCAAGCAAACCGACGAGCGCACTCGCGACACCGACGGAGCCCTGCGTCCTTCGATGGTCACGGGCCGGGAGGTTGCCGAGGCGATCCTCGCACTCGACCCTGCGAGCAATGGCGAGTTGGCGCACCGGGCGTTTGTTGCCGAGGAAGCCAAGACGGGTCGGGAACTGACTCACCTAGCGGCCGGTCAGCGAGACACGCGGATTACGTTTGCCGAGCTCATCTCACAGCCTCGACGGATCCTCACCACTCCGACGTGGAGTGGGATCATCAAGAAGGGCCGCCCCTACAGCCCGTTCACTCTCAACGTCGAAGAGTTGATTCCGTGGCGGACCTTGACGGGGCGCCAGCACTTCTACCTCGACCATGAGAACTACATCGACTGGGGCGAGGCGCTGCCGGTGTACAAACCTCGCCCGGACCACACGATGTTGTCCGAAACCGAGCAGTCGATGGCTGAGGACCAGGGCGGTCGGTTGATGAACTACATCACTCCGCACGGCAAGTGGTCGATCCACTCCACCTACTCCGAGAACGAACGCATGATGACGTTGTCACGCGGTGGGTACACCATCTGGCTCAACGCTAAAGACGCGGCCTCCCTCGGCATCTCTGACAATGACTGGGTCGAGCTCTACAACGACAACGGCATCTACGTCCAGCGTTGCACCACATCGTCTCGGATTCCGAGCGGCACAGTCTTCGTGTACCACGCAACCGAACGAACAGTCGGTATTCCGGTCACACGGCGCGAGGGGAAGCGGGCGGGTATGAACAACTCGATCACCCGAACTCGACTCAAGCCGGTGCTCATGACTGGTGGTTATGCGCAGTTCACCTACGCCTTCAACTACTGGGGTCCGACCGGCGTCAACCGTGACACCTTCGTCTACGTCCGCCGAATACCCAAACCCAGCTACCAGGAGGCGGGACAATGAGAGTTCGCGCTCAGATGAGCATGCTCTTCCATCTCGACAAGTGCATTGGGTGTCACACCTGCTCGGTGGCCTGCAAGAACCTGTGGACTGACCGTGACGGTGCCGAATACATGTGGTGGAACAACGTCGAGACCCGTCCAGGGACCGGCTATCCCACGGGTTGGGAGGACCAGGAGCACTACAAGGGCGGCTGGCAACGCGACAAGAAGGGCCGCCTCAAGCTGGTCCTGCATTCGAAGGGCGGCGGTGTTGCCAAGGCGTTCTTCAACCCCGCGCTCCCCGAACTCAACGACTACTACGATCCGTTCACCTTCCAATATGGCGATCTCTTCAATTCGCCGCCGTCCGAGCAACAGCCGACGGCCATCCCGATATCGAAGATCACGGGCCAACCGCTCGAGATCTCGAGTGGCCCCAACTGGGACGATGACCTGGGCGGGTCCGACATCTTCGCCGCCAACGATCCGTCGATGGAGGGCGTCGACGATGTGGTCCGGGCGCAGATGGAAGAGATTGAACGGGTCGTATTCAACTACCTGCCGAGGATCTGCAACCACTGTCTCAATCCGTCGTGTTTGGCGGCCTGTCCGAGCGGCGCGATCTACAAGCGCGAAGAAGACGGCATCGTCCTCGTCAATGAGGAGAAATGCCGTGGCTGGCGGATGTGCGTTTCCGGGTGCCCCTACAAGAAGGTGTACTACAACTGGAACACCGGCAAGTCCGAGAAGTGCATCTTGTGTTTCCCACGTATGGAAACCGGCCAGGCTCCGGCGTGCGCTCACTCGTGCGTCGGGCGGATTCGGTACATGGGTGTGCTCCTGTACGACGCCGACAAGATCGCATCGTCGGCGGCGTTGCCAGATGACGAGCTGCTCGACGCCCAACTCGACATGATCCTCGATCCGCACGATCCTCAGGTCATAACGGCTGCAAGGGCAGCCGGCATCGACGAGGGTTGGATCGACTCTGCACAACGGTCGCCGATCTACAAGTTCGTCAAAGTGTGGGGTATGGCGTTCCCGCTGCACCCCGAGTACCGGACGGAGGCGATGATGTTCTACGTTCCCCCGCTGTCGCCCGTGATGAGCAGTATTGAGCAGAACATGATCAAGCTCGACATTCCCGATGAGCGCCGCGATTTCGAGCTTATGGACGAACTCGACAAGGCCCGGATGCCGCTCGAGTATCTAGCCAACCTGTTCACAGTTGGCGATTCCGATCGAATCCGTCGTGTCTTGCGCATCATGCTCGCCGTGCGAACCTACAAGCGTCGCCAGAGCGTTGATGGTGTCATTGACGAGGCGACGCTCGAGTTAATCGAGGAGGTCGGGTTGACCGAGAACATGGTCGAGGCCATCTACTCGATGACCACCACTCCTACGGTCGACGATCGTTTCGTCATGCCGCCGTACCACCGTGAGATGTCGCTGGAAGCCATCGGCGACCCGCTCACGGCGAAGGGTTCGACGGGATTCGGCACTATAAAGCCACCGCGGAGAGGGCCCTGATGGAGACCAGCGAGCTAGTTGCTCTGGGGTTTCGGTATCCGACGCCGACGGCTGCCGCCGAATTGTCGCAATTGATCGATGTCGAAAAGAACGCCGAGGTCAAGCGCCACATGCAGCGGTTCATCTCTGAAGTCGGCTCGCTGCCGCTCGGGGAGTGGGAGGAAATCCACACGGACACACTCGACCTCGACCCAAAGTTCGTGCCATACGTTGGACACGTTGCATGGGGTGAGAACTACCGGAGAGGCGCCTTCATGGCCGACTTGGTAGCCGCGATGGCCGAGGCTGACCTCGATTTGGGGGGCGAACTCCCCGACCACATCGAACCGATCTTGCGCTACCTCGCGGCAACCGACGAGCCACTTGATGATCTCGTAGAGGTTTTGCCCGGGGTCATAGCGGAGATGAACAGCGTGCTCAAGACAGCGTTACCAGACAGCCCGTATTGCCACCTGCTCGCAGCGACGCTCGCGTGTGCCGGCAATCGCCCCGTCACGATCGGAGGCCGACGATGAGTACCAATGACGTCCTATTCGGTGTGCTGCCTTACATGGCGGCAACACTCGCCATATTTGTTGGTGTTGTTCGATGGCGCCGCGAGCCGTTCTCTGTGTCGTCTTTGTCATCGCAGCTGCTCGAGAGTCGTAAGTTGTATTGGGGTTCGATCTCTTTCCACTGGGGTCTCACGATCATTCTGACGTTGCATCTCCTGGCGCTGATCATTCCCAGTGGCTTCGAGTGGTGGAACGGGGCGCCGGTTCGTCTGTACCTGCTGGAAATAACGGGTCTTGCTCTCGGGCTGTGGGCTGCATTCGGGATCACGGTGCTGATCGTCCGCAGGTTCACGAGTGCTCGTGTCCGCCGGGTGACAACCGGGATGGATCACGTTGTTCTCCTTGTGATCGCCATTCAGATCGTCACGGGCGTGTGGATCGCCATTGGCTATCGCTGGGGGTCGTACTGGGGCACCGGAGTGTTCATTCCCTACGTGCGCTCACTGCTGTTCTTCCAGCCGGAGCCTGAGTACATCGACCCGCTCCCGTGGGTGCTGAAGACTCATGTGTTGTCCTTCTTTGCCTTCCTTGCGATCTTCCCCTTCAGCAGGCTGATTCACATCATCACCTTGCCGCTGCAGTACTTCTTCCGGCCATGGCAGAAGGTCATCGCCAACCGCGAGCCACCAGCGGATGAATACATCTCCAACGAACCTCGCACGAAGCAATTCAACTGAACGCACAAGGAATGAAAATACGATGACCGACAACCCCCCGTCGAGCAGCGACAGTCAACCGGTTTATGCAGATGCCGCCATGGGCGGCGACGGGCAACCACCGAGGTTGCTCGATTTCGACCAGGAGCGAATCCGGGTTCTCCACTACACCTGGATCGCGTTCTTCATGACGTTCTACGTGTGGTTCAACCTGGCCCCGTTGGCGACCACGATGCGGGCGGACATCGACTGGTTGACGAAAGAGCACATCAAGATCCTGCTCATCGCCAACGTTGCGTTGACGATTCCAGCGCGCATCGTCGTGGGCACGCTGATCGACCGTTTCGGTGCACGTGTGGTGTTCAGCTGGCTGATGGTCATCATGTCGATCCCGGCGATCGTGTTCGCCTTTTCCGACACGTTCACGCAGATGCTCATCTCTCGACTTGCCTTGAGCTGTGTCGGCGCAGGGTTCGTGATCGGTATCAAGATGGTTGCGCAGTGGTTCCCACCGAAGTACATCGGCCGCACCGAAGGCTTCTACGCCGGGTGGGGCAACTTCGGGTCCGCATGGGCGGCCATGACGCTGCCATGGGTCGCGATCACTTTCTTCGGCGATTGGTTGGGTTTGGGCGACGATGCCTGGCGATGGGCGATGGCGCTCAACGGGCTCGTGATGGGCATCTACGGCGTCATGTACTACTTCTTGGTGAAGGACGTCCCTGAGGGCCGCACACTCGAAAAGACCAAGAAGGCGGAGCCGATGATGGTGACGTCGTACTGGGATCTCTTCCAGTACCTCTTCTGGTCGATTCCACTTGTTGGAGCGCTCGCCTTGTTGGCGTGGCGTGTCTCGACGGTGGAGGTCGACGGCGAGGTCATCATGAGTCAATCTGTGCTCTACGCGATCTACGGGGTGCTGACACTCGTGTTCGTTGTCCACGTGATCAGGACCTTGCAGGTCAACCTTCCGTATCTGAAGGCAGGGGTGCCTGAGGACGAGAAGTATCACTTCGGCAGCGTTGTCGCACTGAACTCGACCTACTTCGCCAACTTCGGCGCCGAACTCGCGGTTGTCTCGATGTTGCCGGCCTTCTACGAGAACGTCTTCGCACCCTTGACCAACAGTGCCGGCCAGCCGATCGTCACCGCAACGGTGGCGGGTTTCGTGGCAGCGTCGTTTGCCTTCGTCAACCTGGTGGCTCGCCCACTCGGCGGCTATCTATCTGACCGGCTACCCAACCGCAAACGCACGATGCTCGGCTACATCTTTGGCATCGTCATCGGCTTCGTCCTCATGGCCATGATCGCCAAGTGGGCGGGGGGCGTCGACGAAGATGGTCTGAAGAACCTCGTGCCGGCATTCGACAGCGTCACCTGGCTGGTGATAGCGGTCGGCTTCACCGTGCTCGCCTCAGTATTCGTTCAGGGTGCCGAAGGTGCAACGTTCGCGATCATCCCGATGGTCAACAAGCGGATGACCGGCCAGGTCGCAGGCATGGCGGGGGCGTACGGCAACGTCGGAGCGGTCGTCTACCTGGTCATCTACTCGCTGGTAGATGCCCGGACCTTCTTCTTCATCCTGGCGGGTGGAGCGTTGCTGAGCTTCATCATCACGCTGTTCATGCTCGAAGAACCCAAGGGTGCGTACGCGGCGCACTTCGACGATGTCGACGGAGAGAGCGAGCCCGCGGTAGAGGCATCGACCACGGAGACCTGAGTGGAACACAAGACCTGAATAAAGCGAAAGATCTGAATAGAGCGAAAGCCGAGCCCGCCCTGGTAGCGGTGCCTTGAAAGCAGAGGAGAATTAGATGGCAGACATCAAAGAATGGGATGTCGAAAACGAACAGTTCTGGGAGGAGACTGGAAAGAAGGTCGCCTCGCGGAACTTGTGGATCTCGATCCCCAGCTTGCTCTGCGGATTTGCGGTGTGGCTCTACTGGAGCGTCATCACAGTCCAGATGCTCAATCTGGGCTTCCCCTTCACGCAGGCCGAGTTGTTCACCATTACAGCTATTGCCGGGTTCACGGGTGCAACTTTCCGTATCCCGCAGAGCTTCTTCATCCGGATTGCGGGAGGTCGCAATACGATCTTTCTGACAACCGCGATGCTGATGATCCCTGCAGTGGGTACAGGTATTGCGCTACTCAGCCAGGACACCCCACTCTGGGTGTTCCAGCTGTTGGCATTCCTCTCCGGTCTCGGTGGCGGCAACTTCGCCTCGTCGATGTCCAACATCAGCTTCTTCTACCCGAAGCGCATGCAGGGTCTGGCGCTGGGCCTGAACGCCGGCCTCGGCAACGCCGGAGTGACGACGATGCAGTTGCTGATCCCGCTCGTCATGACGAGAGCGATCTTCGGCGGCGGATCGATGGTGCTCGAACAGACGTCGGGAACCCTGATCGGGAAGATTCCAGCCGGCACCGAGACGTGGATTCAGAATGCGGGGTTCGTATGGCTGGTGTTCCTGATACCGCTGGCCTTCCTCGGCTGGTTCTACATGAACAACATTCGCACCGAGTCCGTCTCACCCAACCTCGGCAGCACAGCGTCGTCGTTCGGCAAGATTCTCGGCATGCTCTTGGTGGCCGCAGTTCCCGCAGCACTCGGGTTGTATGTCATTCTCCCCGACCCGACCGGGCTCGGTGCTCCGTCCTGGGCCAAGTGGCCGGTCATTGCGGTTGTGCTTTGGCTGACGGTCTTCTTGCTCAAGCAGATCCCAGGTCAGATCAAGCCGAACCTCGAACGTCAGTACAAGATTTTCCAGAACAAGAACACCTGGGTCATGAGCATCATCTACACGATGACGTTCGGCAGCTTCATCGGTTTCTCTGCCGGGTTTGCCCTGGCGATCAAGGTCGTATTCGGGTTCAAACACATTGAGGTCGATGGGATAATGACCCACGACGTCGCGAACCCAGATGGCCCATCGGCACTCACATTTGCATGGATGGGCCCCTTCATCGGAGCCTTCATCAGGCCGGTCGGTGGCTGGATCGCTGACAAGGTTGGTGGTGCAAGGGTCACCCAGTGGGTGGCGGTCGTGATGGCTGGCAGCGCTCTCGGGGTCGCCTACTACCTGCGTGAGGCGTACCAGTCCGAGACACCTCAGGACTACTTCGTACCGTTCTTCCTGCTCTTCCTGGTGTTGTTCGCAGCCACCGGAATCGGCAATGGTTCGACATTCCGTACGATCGCCATCGTCTTCGACAAGGAACAGGCGGGCCCGGTGCTCGGCTGGACCTCGGCAGTGGCCGCCTACGGAGCCTTTGTCGTACCACAGGAGTTCGGCGCTCAGATCAAGAGCGGGACGCCGGAATACGCACTGATCGCGTTTGCGATGTTCTACATCGTGTGTATCGGTATCAACTGGTGGTACTACCTCGGTCCAAAGGCCGAAATCAAGAATCCGTAGGGACTTTCGCCCCTTCAACGGGGCTGTCGGTGTGGGCAACAATGGAGCCCGGATGATCCCTTTCGCGCCCTCCAATGAGGAGATTCATGCTTATTGACAGCCAAACCCAGCGCGAGCGCCGTTCGACCATGCTGAAGTGGTTGCCGGTATTGCTGATTGCACTCGCTGTGCTAGCGGCGCCGTTTGCAGGCCCAGCCTCTGAGATCCTCGCTGGGCCAAGTGACGACGAGTTGGTGGCCGGAGCGGAGGTCTACTCCGAATCTTGTGCGGCATGCCATCAGGCCGGTGGCACGGGTGTCCCTGGGCAGTTCCCTCCACTTGTCGGAAACCCGAACGTCGACGACACCACGTACGTCGAGACCGTCATCTTGAATGGCCTGACCGGTGAAATCGATGTCAACGGCCAAATCTACGACGGTGTCATGCCTGCTCAGTCGACCATGAGTGATGACGCCGTTGCGTCGGTTATCGCATATATCCAATCGGGTTTTGCGACCCCGGAAGCTGCGGCTCCTGAGGTCGTTGGCGAGTCCTCCGACGGGTCGCGATCACCGCTCACCGTTGCCTTCTACGTCGTACTTGCGCTGGCTGTCGTCTTGGGTGCCACCGTGTTCCGCTCGCGAATTGTGGCAGTCAACGACCCAAGGGATCTTTCCTGGTCTGATGCGTGGATGAAGACCGGTGTGATCGTTGTCGGTCTGATCCTCGCGACCACGATGATTCCGGTATGGGCATGGGAGTCAGGTGTCCTCCAGGACCTCACCCCCACGACCCGAGACCTGATCACAATTGGGGTGTGGGCCGTCGGTCTCACCGGCTCGCTCTGGGCCCTTTGGTACCTGCATCGGAAGAACCGCATCTGATGGAAGAGCTCGAGTATTACGACACGAACATTCCGTGTCTTGCCGCTTGCCCCGTTCATACCAATGCCGGCATGTACGTCGCAGCGATTGCTGATGGCGACGACGAGTTGGCGTATCTGACGGCCCGGCTCCCGAACCCGTTCGCCTCTGTCTGTGCCCGCGTTTGTGCGGCTCCCTGTGAAGACGCTTGTCGGCGCGGTGCGATCGATCGACCGATCGCGATCCGCGCACTGAAGAGATTCGTCACCGAAAAGTACGGAACCGAGCAGGACGGCGGCGAAACGTGGCACCAAGTTGCTGCGCCACCGACGTTCGAACGGCCTCAGAGCATCGGGATCGTCGGCGGTGGCCCGGCAGGGATGGCATGCGCGCACGATCTTCGTCGACTCGGGTACAAGGTGACCGTTTACGAAGCCACCGACAAGCTTGGTGGTGCGATGTGGCTCGGTATTCCCGAGTATCGGCTCGATCGTGGTGTGCTGTCGGCAGATATCGACGCGATCATCGACCTGGGTGTCGACGTGCAGTACGAGACGCGACTCGGAGTCGACGTATCTCTGGACGAACTCATGAACCGCCACGAAGCCGTGTTCCTCGGTATCGGAGCCACGCTCGGCCGCGGGCTCGACCTCGAAGGTGCCGAGGCCGACGGAGTATTCAAAGCAATCGAGTTCCTCATCAACATGAACCGCGGTTTCACCGTCGATGTGGGCGAGCGGGTCGTTGTCATCGGTGGCGGCGATGTCGCCATGGATGCTGCCCGGACGGCCTTGAGAGCTTCTGACTATGGCGACTCGGATGAAGACGTTGAAGATGACGAGGAGATTGCGGCGGATCAGCGTTCGGCGATGACCGAGGCGATCGATGTAGCTCGCACGGCAGCCCGCGCCGGCGCCCGCGAGGTGACCGTGATGTCACTCGAGTCTGCTGAGGAGATGCCCGCTCACGACTTCGAGGTCGAAGAAGCACAACATGAAGGCATCTCGTTCGTGCCGCGACGCGGCCCGCGACGCATACTCGTCGATGACGACAGTCGCGTCGCCGGTATCGAAACCGTTGGCGTGACGTCGGTGTTCAATGCGGAAGGGCATTTCGCCCCTGAGTTCGATGAATCCGATCTGGTCGTTTCCGACGCCGACACCGTGATTCTGGCGATTGGGCAGGCCATCGATCTTGAGGCCCTCGGAGCGGACGGCCCCGATGTCAGCCCGCGTCGCACAATCCAGGTCGACAACGACACCGGCCGAACTTCGATCGATGGCATCTGGTCGGGAGGTGACGCGGCCAAAGGGCCTCGCACTCTGATTGACGCCGTCGCGGACGGTCGGCGCTCGGCGGCCGACATTCACCGCGACTTCGGTGGTTACGACGAAGATGCAGAGGCTGCGACATTCGTCAAGCTCGCCCAGTTCCATCGTCTCGACGATTTCTACGACCAGACGCAGCGGGTCGATGTACCCACTCTCGACACCGGCCGGCGTATCGGGCTTGCTGAGGTGGAACTCGGTTTTACCGAACAGCAGGCCCGTTGTGAGGCGTCACGCTGTCTTCGCTGCTTCGCCAACATCATTCTTGACGTCGACAAATGCGTGCTGTGCGCTCTCTGCGCTGACGTGTGCCCTGTCGATGTCATCTCACTTGTTCCATCCGAAGAGCTCGATTCGGGCGCTCCGGGTGCTACAGCATTGCTACTCGACGAGGAGCGCTGCATCCGCTGCGCCCTCTGTATCGAACGTTGCCCGCCCGACGCATTGTCGATGGGCGTGTGGAAAGGCATTGGGGTCCCTGTATGAGCCTTGACGAAAACGACCAGGAGACCGTTGTGGTCACCGATGACGAGCAAACGTTGCAGAGCGATGAGGATTTGATCGATCGCGTCCGCAACACCACCGTTGGCAAATCAATCATCCGATCGCCCCGACGTATTACGCCGCGTGATCGAGCGGCCGGCCACTGGGCCAGCTTCCTGCTGCACATCTACCCGGTCAAGATCCGAAAGGAGGAGCTGGGCTTTCGGTACTCGTGGTACCTAGGTGTGATCTCGACCGTGCTGCTCGGGAGCTTGATTCTCTCGGGTCTCTACCTGATGTTCTTCTACGTGCCCTCCCCGGCGAACGCGTACGCCAACATCCAGACCATCCAGAACGATGTTCCCTTCGGGCAGTACGTACGCAACGTGCACCGCTGGTCGGCGCACCTGATGGTGTTTGCCGTGGCGGCGCACATGGCCCGCGTGTTCTTCCGCGGGGGCTATAAGGCGCCTCGTCAGTTCAACTGGGTCATCGGAGTTGTGTTGTTGGTTTTGACCCTGTTGTTGTCGTTCACCGGCTACTTGCTCCCGTGGGATCAGCTCGCATTCTGGGCGGTCACAGTCGGCACCGAGATGGCTGGATATGTGCCGATAATCGGCGATGAGGTCAAGGAGGTCTTGCTCGGAGGGCCCACCGTCGACTCCTCGACACTGCTGCGGTTCTACGTACTGCACGTTGCGGTGCTGCCCTCAGCGATTGTCTTCGTACTCATGATCCACCTCTGGAGATGGCGTAAGGACGCGATGTTCGATCAAGAAAGGGAGGACGCCGATGAGTGACAAGAAGATCGAGACGACAACACCTGTCGAGTTGAGCTCGGCGCCGGAGACAACCAGCGGTAAGCGAGTGCTCGGCGTCGTGCCCGGCAAACCGTCATCGGGTGAACGAAAGGTGATCACCAGCGACGACAGTGTGATGGTGTGGCCTCACCTGCTTGTGCGGCACGCCGTGGCGGCGATGGCGACCGCCTTGGTCGTAATGGTCATTGCAGTTTTCTTCGATGCTCCCCTGCGCGATGTTGCCAATCCTCAGAACACGCCGAATCCCGAGAAGGCACCCTGGTACTTCGCGGCGCTGCAGGAATTGCTCGCACGGTTCCCGCCGCTGGTGGCGGGGGTGCTCGTTCCGGGCTCCATCATCATGGGCCTGATGGCATTGCCTTACATCGATAACAGCAGATTCATCAAACCTCGCAATCGAAAGGTGGCGGTCACGACGTTCGCGACGTTCATCGTGATCTGGATCGCCCTCACACTGATCGGCTTCATGTTCCGCGGTCCCAACTGGGGCTGGGTCTGGCCTTGGCAAGAATGGCACGGTGAGCTATGAGCATTATGAAACGACGACAGTTCCTGTCAGGGCTGTGGGTCGCAGGACTCGGCTTCGTCGCCCTAGCGGCGGCTTGGACCTCTTGGGACCTGCTTCGCCCCGGTGAGGCAAAGGGATTCGGCGGCAAGATTCGAGCACTTCCCCCTGAATCGGTTACCGAAGGGGCCGTCATCGAGGTGTCGGCAGCGCGCTCCTACCTCACAGATGTCAATGATGACATCAGGGCTCTCTCATGGAAGTGCTCGCACCTCGGGTGCAAGGTGTCGTTCTGCGACTCGTCTGGTCAATTCGAATGCCCGTGTCACGGCTCGGTCTTCAATCGTGCCGGCGACCTTCTCTCTGGCCCCTCACCTCGTGGAATGGACGAACATCCCGTCGAAGTTGGTGCGGATGGCCTGATCTACATCGACACAGGGGTCGTGGAGGATGGTGCGCCGCCCGGAACCGTGACGATTGACGAGCCGGCGAGAGGCCCGTCCTGCTCAGAGGGATCGCACTGATGCGCTACTCATACTCGACTGACGAAAAGCTCAATCGCTCCACCAACAAATGGATGCTCATCGGCGTTTTCCTGCTCGTCGGAATTGTGGCGATGTTCCCGCTATACCGCTCCTACGAGCCATCGTCTCGCGAGGGATCTCGCGAGGCCCAGGCCGCGTCGCTAGCCGAGGAGGGTGAAACGATCTGGCAGCTCAGCTGCTCCTCTTGCCACGGACTGGCTGGAGAGGGAGGAAGCGCTCCAGCTCTCAATTCCAAGCAGTTCCTGCAAACGGCGAGTGATGATCAAGCAGCAACACTGATCGCCGTGGGCATACCAGGTAGCCAGATGAGCGCATACTCACAAGACTTCGGTGGGACGCTCACGTCAGAGCAGATCCAGGCGGTCGTTGCCCTCATCCGATCGTGGGAGTCCGATGCTCCGGATCGACCGGATTGGCGTGACGTGGTCGGCGGCTGATCACCTCTGCCTGAACCACTACCGAACGCGTGAACATGTTGCGCACTATGTGCGCAACATGTTCACGCGTTCGCTGCGAAGGCCCGCACCGAGAGGAGCATGGCCGATGTCATATTGAATCGCTCGCGAACTGCGTGGATAATGAGAGGGGAGGCGTGTATGCCAAACACCTTGGGATCATGACCAACGTAGTCTCGGCGATTGCGACCCGACTAGGCGACTCGACCAAGCGGCCGCTCACACTTCTCGCACTGCTGCTGTTCGTGGCGCTTCTCGCGGGGATCGGCCAGCACGATGTCGAAGCGCAGGAAACAGGGCAATGGGTTCTGTCGTCGACAGATATGAATCCGGCGGGGGACGAAGATCCACCTGGTTACGTCGTGTCGATGACAACGACGTCAATGAGCGTCACGCGATCGTTCGGGCCCGATGACACCAGCGGTGCCGAAGCACAGTTCGAAGCGACGTGGAAAGAACCGCCGACGGAACTCGAACCCGGTGTCGCCATGGAGATTCCGGTTGCGGTGAGCGGTCAGGTAACAGGCAGCCGAGACACGCAGTTCTTCTTCGGCCTGGACGTGATCATGATTGTCAACGGAGGCTGGAACAACAGTGCCGTTGGTGCCGGCGCCAACTGTGTTCAGACGACGGTTATCAGTGGCGAATACGTGT
>JADWMG010000143.1 GCA_015767405.1 Actinomycetota bacterium | reverse complement strand
TACGTCTTGTACATCTCGGACGGCATGCCGAGCTCGCCGAGCCCAACCATCGACTTCGACTTGTCGAGGATTCGCATAACGATCTTCTCGCCGAACACGGTTGCAACCGACGACACGCGAACGTCGATATCACGGTCATCCACCGTGGTTGAGAACTGGCCGTCCTGCGGGGCCCGCTTCTCGACGATGTTCATCTCCGACATGATCTTGAGCCGGCTGATCAATGCGTTGTGCGCAGTTAGTGGAAGGCTGAATGACTCAATCAGATGACCATCAACGCGAAAGCGCACTCGCAGACGGTCGTCCAACGGTTCGATGTGGATATCTGACGCACGGTCGCGAAGCGCCTGGCCGACAATCTTGCCGACAAGCTGCACAACCGGAGCCTGATCTCCGAGATCAACAGACGCGATCGTCTCGGCGACCTGCCGTTGTTCGTCTTCTGATGCGAAGGACTCGACGATTGAAACGACGTCAGCCGTCGAGCGATACATCTGCTCGATGAACGACGTGACCGTCTTTTCATCTGATGCCTGCCAGACGAAACGCTGGCCGGTTGCCGACTCAACCTTCTGGCGACGCGATGACGATGGGTCGACCGCATAGAGCACGACCACGCCGTCTTGCTCGGCGATCGGCATGACCTTGTGCTGACGAGCTACCTCTTCGGGAAATCGGGTGACAATCTCCTCGTCGAGTTCCACAAGAGAGCTGTCGGCAACCGGAACCTGGCAGACAGCCCCCACAGCCTGAGCCCATTCGTGTCGGCCCACTCGATGCTTGTTGAGAAGCGCAACTCCAAAGTTGAGGAGATCGCCATTGGCAGCCTCGAGTGCCGTCACCAGATCTTCGGCGCTCAGGTGGCCACTCTGAACGAGCGCCTGGCCGACAGCCGAGCACTCCTCGGCAGACTCGCCCATTTCCGCGCTGGGTGGATCGGCGAGCGCCATTGCAACGCCACCACCAGCGCCAGGAGGTGCCAGGTCATCAGTTTTGGATTTGCGGAGTGCCATTGAGTTTGTCCTTGAGATCAGTTCTGAGCGCTGACGGGTGAGCTGACTGACGAACTGTCGAGTTCGGCAGAACCATTCATCTCTGAATCGTCTGACTTGCCGTTTGATTCGAAGTCGCTATGGCGCACAAATTGACTTGGGTCCAACGCGATCACGGCACGCTCGACTTCTTCGAGCCGGTCGAGTTGTACGGCAGCTTCGACATCCATGTGCTGTTCCTGCATCTGGGTCTCGAGGTCGGTCATGCGAACAGTCGCTTTGTCCATCGATTCGCCCACCGACTTCTGGAAACGCTCCACCTCGATGCGAACAAGTTCAACCTCACCAGCGGTACTCGACACGCGATCTTTCATCTCGTCGATCGCATCAACGTCGACACTGTCAATGCGTTCGGTGATTCTCGTCAGTTCACGAGCCACGTCTTCGAACTTCGCGTCAGTTGCAGAGATGCGATCGTTGAGCATCGTCACGGCCTCGTCGAGACCCACACTGACGCGACCGACGTAGGCATCGATGTCGGCGACTCGCTGTCCGACGTCTTCGTTGATGCGTGCTTCGGCGCTCTGAATGCGATCATTGACCCGATCCTCGACCTGGTCGACTCGGGTACCCACGATGTTGGACACCTCCGACTGCTGTCGAGCAGCCTGCGCCGATACATCATCCAGACGAGTGGCCAACAGCGACAGTCGCGAGTCGATTTCACCCATGACTTCCCCGGAGACTTGGTCCATCCGAGCCTCTGTGGCTTGCGTCATCTCGTTGAAGTGATGAACCATCCGGGAGGCCTGGTCGTCAAACTTGCGAAGACTCTTGTCGAGAGTGCCGACATCTGTCTCGACTCGTTCCTGACGGTGCTCGACCCGCTGAATGATCGGCCGCGCGGCAGATTCGACCGCTGCCGCCAACCCGATGTTGGCCTCGTCGACAACACGCCCGATGCGATTGTCCATCTCCTCGTGACGCCGCTTGTTCAGCGTGCTGAACTCGGCGAGTCGTTCCTCGAGGGCCCGTTGAATATGGGTCTGGAAATCTGCAGTGGCTTCACGCGACTTGTCCAGCGCGGGAATGAGTGCGCGTAGCTGGTCATCGGTCTGGCTTCGCGCAACGCGCTCGGCAGCGATCTCATCGCTGAGGCGCATCACCTCTGTCGACACGTGCTCGCTGTACCGGGTCAGCTCCTCCTGTACAGCAGCGACGATGCTGGTTCTGAGTTCGTCGAACTCTTCAGTCATTGTCGCTCCATACTTTCCGAGGCATGCGCCGCGATGGTGTTGTCGTGAATCGTGTGATCATGATTTGGTCTGCGGTAAGTCGATCCGCAAGAGCTATATCGACCGTTCGTCTGGGGATCTTGAGACATAGCTGAGACAGAATTGACAGTCCGCCGTAGAAACCCGGGCCAGTGAAAGCACGTAACGTGACACTCATGCGTGTGCACCTCGTCGACGGGACCTACGAACTGTTCCGACAGCACTTCGGATCGGCTGCCAGACACAGCAACAGCCACCCGTTCGCGGCTGCCGCGGGCGTCGTGACTTCCACGTTGGCTCTCATCGAAGACGGAGCAACTCACATCGGAGTCGCTTCTGATCACACGATCGAGAGTTTCCGCAATGATTTGTGGGCCGGCTACAAGACCGGTGACGGCATGGACCACGAAATTCTCATGCAGATCCCCCTGATGGAGCGTGCCCTCGAGGCCGCCGGCTTTGTTGTCTGGCCGATGGTCACCCATGAGGCTGACGACGCCCTCGGAGCTGCCGCAGACGTCGCCGACCGGGACGAGCGAGTCGAGCAAGTGCTCATCGTGACTCCCGACAAGGATCTCGGCCAGTGCGTGCGTGGCGATCGTGTCGTGCAGTTCGACCGCAGGAAGCGCGAGATTCTCGATGCGGATGCAATTCGCGAGAAATTCGGTATCGGTCCCGAGTCGATCCCTGACTACCTAGGCCTCGTTGGCGACACCGCCGACGGGTTTCCCGGCCTCCCGGGATGGGGCGCCAAGAGTGCAAGTCTGGTGCTCGCTCGATACATCCATATCGAAAACATCCCACCCGCGGCAGGGCAGTGGGATGTCAGCGGTCTCCGCGGTGCTGCAAAACTGTCTGCAACTCTCCAGGACCAACTCGAGAATGCGCTCTTGTTCCGGCGGATCGCAACACTTGATATTCAAGTCGAGGTGGGGAGCGTTGACGACTGGAAGTGGTCCGGGCCGACAGCTGCGTTCGCAGGGGTCGCAGAAGAACTCGGGTCACCCGACTTGGTTGGGTACGCCCGGCGGCTGGCTCCCGCCGAGTGAGGTGACGACCAGGTGGTCTGCGGCACACGGACGATGCCGATGAAGGCTGCTACCTTCCGGTCCTGACCTGATTCACGGGCGCCCATTGCACAGGACCCGGTCGCCACCTCACTCGGCGGGTAATCCACCGAGGTTTCAGACTACCCGCCACACATTCGCTCGGCATCTTCGTCGGGGACGAAACGTCAAGTGGTCGGCTATCCTGCCTCTCCGGTCTTGTCGTTTCCTCAGCGGCAGGCCAATGGTTCAGGAGGGGTGCGAGAGCGGCCGAATCGGCACGCTTGGAAAGCGTGTGAAGGGCAACCTTCCGTGGGTTCGAATCCCACTCCCTCCGCCAAGAGCATCGCTACGGGCACAACACGGCTCCGCGGTCACGAACCTTCCCCTCCTCTGCGTATACGTATCTATATGAGGCATATGCCAAGCCGAACGATCCACCTCCCGGACGACGTCAACCAGATGGCCGACGACCTCGACGTCAACCTCTCCCGGCTCACCCAAGAGGCGGTGCGAGCGCTGGCCGAACAGCGGGCAGCCAACCATGATTCACGCCTCGCCGAAATCAGGCTGAAGGTCAAGACTGCGGACCTCGCGTATCCGAAGGACCACCTGCGTGACACAAGGTGCGAGGCCGGCGATGATCTGCGTTGATGCAAACATTCTGATTGCCGCAATCGATCCACATGACCGTCCGCATCCTGACGACCGATGCGAAGTGGCCGACCATTGCCAATGCGGATATTCACGTTCTGGCGTGATCAGAACAGTGAGAGCTTGATGTCAGAGAGAAGTCCTGTCACAGATCACCGTGAACAACTGATGGATCTCGCCCTCGACGAGGCCAGAGCGGCCCTCGAACACGGCGACGTGCCCGTCGGAGCAATCGTCGTTCACAACGGTGTTGTCATCGCTGCGCGTCACAACGAGCGCGAGCTCGATGACAACCCGATTGCACACGCAGAGATGCTCGCCCTCGTCGATGCCGCAACCCATCTCGGACAGTGGCGTCTCAACGAGTGCACCATGTACGTAACTCTGGAGCCATGTGCGATGTGTGCCGGCGCCCTGGTCAACTCACGGCTGGGCAAACTCGTCTACGCGGCCCATGATCCAAAAGCCGGTGCCGTCCAAAGTCAATACGAGTTGCTCTTTGGAGACCGTCTGAATCATCGCGTCGAAGTGACGGCCGGGATTCGCGCACAGGATTCCGCCGACCTCCTCCGTACGTTCTTCAGGGCCCGGAGGAAGACCAACTCAACTGGCGAGGACTAGAGCCCCACTAGTGGCCCTTGCGACGCAGGCTTCCAATTAGGCGACGAAGAGCAGAGCTTCGATCACTCGCCTCGCCCTCACCGGCTGTCGTCAGCTCTTCGCCATCGAACTCCACTGAGACAGCATCGCTTCCTGAACCAGTCGCCGCTTCAGCCGCGGCAGCTTCCCACTGGCTGTACAGCACCTCGGCGCTAGTGTCCACACTGGGAGGTGCAAAAGCGCCAAGCCCAGTTGCTGCAGGTGCATCGATGTCGCCGGATCCAGGATCGCTGATAGGTGCAATCGAAGGAGCATCGACTGCCGCCGATTCGATCGCCGCGATCGCACGTCGGACAGCGTCTGCGACGTCGTCGGGCACCTCCTCGTTACTCGCAGGCTCATCGGTCAGGTCAAGTGGAGGCATCTCGAAGTAAAGGCCACCATCAGCAACCTCAACAACAGGAGCGGCCTCCTCCGACGTGTCAGGATTCTCGCCGTCAATGCCGTCGTCGTCTGGCCACACCACTTGGTACTCGAGGTCGACGGTGTCATCGGCGCTATCGAGATTCCAGTCGGGACCAGCGTCTGCGATGACAACATCGTCGACGGCCATCTCCTCGATGATCACCTCCTCGATGATCAAGTCTTCGGCGACGAGTTCCTCGATCACCATCTCCGATACATCGTGCGTCTCGAGCCCAACTTCTTCGGCTGCTTCGACGTTGACGATCGTCTCGTCAGATTCCTCGGTCCAGAGGTCGCCGTCGGGGAGGGCGAGATCGTCATGCACCTCGATCCAGAGTTCTTCTTCGACCTCAACTACGCCGTCAAGTTCCGGGACCTCTTCGAGATCTTCGACATCGGTGCTTGCATCCCCGTTTCGAGCAATGTCAACTTGCTCGTCTGCAGTCTCGAGCGGCAACTCCACGACGTCCGCGAAATCCTCTGGGTCGATCTGGACGACATCGTCAGTATCCGGCTCCGTTGTGAAGTCAAGCAGCGCCTCAACTGACTGATCCCAGTCGCCGATCTCGTCTTCTGGTGCGTCAAGGATGATCTCGACGTCCAAGTCGCTGCCACCATCGAGCATCGCCTCAAGCATCGAGGCATCAAGAGTGTCGATGGTCGGCAGAGGCTCGAGTTCTTCGAATCCGTCGAGCGACTCCTCCCACTCGATCGTCAACTCATCTGCGGAAAGGTCGCCAGACGCAACAGGCAGGCCAGGCAAGTCATCAACGACGGTCGTGTCCAGTTGCGCTACCTCGCTTATCGGGCGCTGATTTGCGGCCGGCTCCACGGGGGCAACAAACCAACGGTGCACACCAGATGGATGATGCCGATACGCGGTCACCCTGATCGTCGTGATCACCTCGTTGGCCAGCTCCGTAATGAGGTCTTCCGTTGCCGTCTCGGCAGCCACAAGCACGGAGTCGCGATCAACGGACGGATCACGATCGAATAGACGCCCGAGATGCTCGACATCACCGACCCTTACAGTGCCGCGTTCGAGCTGGCTGGCGTTGATGACGCCAGAGTCGAGCAGGCGGCGACCCAGGGAGGCGTCTGCGGCACGCTCCGCGTAATAGACGACGCCATTGTCGAGGTACGCGAGAACCTCAGGATCAACTTCGAAGATGACCTCACCCGTGAAGGCGCGCTCGCGCGCTTCATTGAGCGTCATCCATACCGGCTGTGGACCGTTGGCCGACAGCGCTGCCGGATCTGTTGACTTCTTTGATTTGGTTCCGGTTTTGGACATTTCAGGCTACCTCTACCTTGGTTGACTCCATTGACGAAAGCAGCGTCAGGAGGATTTCGACGACGACCTCTCGGCCGGAATCAGGGTCTATTAGTTGGCACGGGACGGCAGGTTCGCCCTCTAGCGCGCCGAGCGAACGCGCCAGGCGGTTCGCAACGATCTCATCGGTACAACGGTTCACCGCGATGACCGCAGGGACCCGTAGTTCACGCAGCAGGGCACGAAGTTCGACGCCCGCCGCCGCATGTGTGTCAGTCGCTTCGCCGTCAATCACAAAAGCGACGACGTCGACATCTCCCTTGAGAATGTTCGTCATGAAGCGAAACCGAGCCTGACCCGGCGTGCCAAA
>JADWMG010000026.1 GCA_015767405.1 Actinomycetota bacterium | reverse complement strand
GACGACTCTGGCGGTGCTACCGGCGACGACCGATTCGGCGATCTTGGGCACCGTGTCAGTGGTCATCATGCCGCGGGCCGGTCCGTCGGCGTCAGCAGATGTGAGTGGGTTGGGGGTCTGCGAGATCCCGTCACGAATCCGGTCCATTGGATAAGTGCGTCCAATGACGCCGGTCGAGGTAACGACGACATCGTATGGGTCGAATCCGAGTCTCTCGGCGACGAGTCGTGCCACCTCGATCGCATTTTCCCGACCCGCTTTTCCAGTGGCGACATTGGCGTTCTTCGAGATGACAATCACTGCTTGCGAGAGTCCGTTCTCCACGTGGACGCGACTGAGAGTGACGCTGGGGCCTGCGAACCTGCTGCGTGTGAATACCGCCGCCGTGGGAATAGCCGTCGACGCGGCGATGACTACAAAATCGTCAGTGTCATCCTTGACGCCGATGTTGGCGGTGTGACTGTGGAAACCGAGGGGGAGTGTTGTCACGAGTGCAATCCTTCAGGCCCGGCCGTCATTCGGTTGCGAAGTGGGCGGCCAACTGATCGAGCGTGGCATCGATCGACTTGGCGTTCTTCTTGGGAGTTCCAGTCAGCTTGAGCAGTGTCTTGCCGCGTGATGGGCGCCAGTCGAACTCCTCTGTGACCTCGGTACCGCCGTCAACAGCGCGGAGCCGGTACCTCCAGATGTGCCCGCCCATGTGCCGCCATGCGATGAGAGTCGGTTCTTCGAACTCGACGACCTCGTTGGTCATCTTGTAGGGCACACCCATCTTCATCGACATCGAGAACTTGGCCCCGAGTTCGAGCCGCTCGGGGAGATCGCTAGTGGAACCGCGCACAGATCCTGAGCCGTCGATCAATGAGTGCTTCGACGGGTCGGCCAGGAGGTCGAATATCGCTTGCGGTTCAGCCGCCACAAACCGCAGTCGTCGTTCGACACGCTCGTCGCTGTCGTGGTTGTTTGCGGAATCATCTACTGCTGTGTCTGCGTTGTCGTCGCCCATGGCGAACAGTCTGCCCGATCGGCGCTCCTGACGCTGACCGACATCCGATTTCAGCAAGGTCACCGGTGGCCAGGGCTGCGTACAGTGTGACGATGGACGACACGGTGATCCGGGCGGCGACAATGGATGACCGCGAGGATGTCATTGACTCTCTCACGAGCGCCTTCGCTGCCGACCCCTTGATGAGCTGGATGACTCGGTCAGACCCCCTAGACCCGACCCGGGTGCGTTTGTTTTTCGAAGCGATCCTCGATGGCGAGTTCCAGAAGGGGGTTGAATCGACTTACGTTGCGGGCAGCGGTTCTGGTGCCTCGATCTGGCGGGGCGTGGGTGACAAGGGGCCCTCCAACATGGGCGTTCTGAAGTCTGCGCCGAGCTACATCCGAGTGTTCAGGTCGGGTATGGGTCGCGCCCTGCGGGTGGTCTCGGCAATCGAAAGCACACATCCGAAGGAGCCGCACGTCTACCTCTTCTACGTCGGGGTACACCAGGACAGCAGAGGCCAGGGGCTCGGCGCAGCTTTGTTGGCACCAATGCTCGAACGTTGCGACACCGAGGGCATCCCCGCGTACCTCGAGAACTCGAATCCAGATAATGAGGCGTTCTACGCGCGTCTCGGGTTCGTGCAGAGGGGAACGATAAGCCTTCCCAAGGGAGCGCCACCACTCGTGCCCATGTGGCGCGAACCGCGAAATCCTTGACCGTCAGCTGGCTTCTCTGATGATCTGATCGAGCAGGTCGCCGTTGACCGAACCTGCGACCGACTCGCGTGACCCGTCGGCCTTCACGATGACGAGTGCGGGTTGATACGCGATCTCGAAGCGGGTGTAAACCGAGCCAGAGTCGTCGCTGATCTGCGGAAAGGTCAGGCCGTACTTGTCGATGAACTCTTGGAATGACTCTTCGCTTCCGGTCCATGCCACGCCCACGAAGTTGGCCGTGTCCTTGAATCTCTGTGCTGCTTCCTCGACCGAGGAAGCTTCGGCGTTGCAGAACGGTCAAGTAGGCGCCCAGAACCAGAAGACCGTGGGCTTGTTGTCGAACCCGGCCGCGAGATCGATTTCGCCACCGCCGACGAGCGGAGCGGTGAACTGCAATGCTTCTGGGGCGGGTGCGGACGGTGGAGCAGTTTCGGAGGCCTCGCCGTCCGGCTCTGCGTCGGATGACTCCGTGCCGCTGTCGGTGTCGCCGCCGAGCTCTGCTGCGGTATCGCTCGACGGGGCAGCGCCCGGTTCGACGGATTGTTCGGTGGTTACGGGGTCGACGACCGTGGTTGCCGGTTGAACTGCCTCAGGGCCCGAGGCAGAGGAACACGCAGTAGCGATGAGTGCCAACGCGATAACTCCCGCGGCCCAACCCGAGGTGGTCCTTGAGATCACGGTGCTGACCGTAGCCGCCATTCGATCATCCCAGCGGTCGCCGGCCGGACGTTTCGGAAGTGTTCTCCTCCGATCCAACGAGCCCGCAACGCGTGAACTTGTTGCGCACATAGTGCGCAAGATGTTCACGCGAATGGCGGGTTGTAGGATGGCTCGCCGATGAAGACCAGGACCCTGCTGTTGCTCTCCGTAGTGATGGCGCTCGCCATCCTTATGGCGGGAGGCGTCTTTCTCGTGCAACTCGCGAACGAACAGGCGGCCGTCGAGCCAACACCTCTCGGACAGGTCACTGAGGTTGGCGATGTCTCCGTGACTGTCTTCGGCGTGGTTGACGGTACTGAGGTGCTTGGCATCGACGTGGAGCTCGGTGGTGTCGACGACATCGACGGAGTGGAGAGTTTCCGACTGGTTACGGGTGACCAGAGCCTGGTGCCGGAGTCCGCTCCGGCTGACGGTCGATGCACTGAGATCACGGAGGAAGTGCAGCAATGTCTGATCGAATTCGACGTGAGCGCGGTTGAGACATCGAGCCGATTCCTAGTAATGCGACGAGGCGATGAGCAACGCAACTGGGTACTGCCTGATCGCTGAGATCAGCGTTGCTGCATCGCTCGCCGAAGAGGCGGTCCTCGCGTTCCGATGACGGCGATCAAATCGGGCGCTACGGTGAGCGCCGATGAGTGATCAATTCGACCTCGTAATTGTTGGTGGCGGCCCGGGTGGTTACTCCGCTGCCCTGTATGGCGCATCGGCGGGCCTCAAGGTCGCACTGATCGAGAAAGATGCGCTTGGCGGAACATGCTTGAACCGAGGGTGCATCCCGGCCAAGGCATTCCTCGAGACGGCCGCAGTGAAACGTCACGTCGACCATGCCAGCGATTTCGGAATCGACCCGGGCGGCGACCCGAGCATCGACTTCGCCCGTACACAGGAACGTAAGCAGGGCATCGTTGCCGGCCTGGTCGGTGGAATCGCAGCGATGTGCAAAGGCCGCAAGGTCGAGGTGTTCAACGGCGTTGGAACTCTTGGCGCGAACCGCACGGTGGCTGTCTCGTTGAACGACGGATCATCGGCCACGATCACCGGTGACTCGGTCATTCTCGCTGCCGGATCCGTTCCACGCCTGATTCCGGGGTTCGAGCGCGGCGGTCCGATCATGACCAGCGACGAAGTACTCGACCTCGACTACGTTCCGGCGCGCGTTGCCGTGATCGGCGGAGGAGCAATTGGGTGCGAGTTCGCCTCCACGTTTGCCGACCTCGGTAGTGAAGTAACCATCCTCGAGGGACTGCCGAAGATCCTGCCAGGGCTCGATGCCGACGTCGCCAAGGTTGTTGGAAGATCGTTCAAGAAGAAGAAGATCACTGTCAAGACAGGCGTGATGGTGAATGGTCACACGCCGAACGACGACGGGGGAACCACGGTCAGTTTCGGCGATGGTGAATCGGTTGACGTCGATGTGGTGATTGTTTCGGTCGGTCGCCGCCCTTACGCGGACGAGCTCGGGCTCGATGGCACAGCCGTGGTCATTGACGAGCGTGGATTTGCGGTAGTCGACGAGTACTGCCAGACCGGCGAGCCCGGTGTTTATGCCATCGGTGACCTGATCGACACGCCCCAGTTGGCGCACGTGGGATACGCCGAAGCCATTCTGGTCGTCAAGCATCTGCTTGGTGAATCGCCGATGCCCGTGATGTACGACCGGGTGCCGTGGGCCATCTATTGTCACCCCGAAGTTGCGTGGGCCGGCCCCAGTGAGGCGCAAGCCAAGGAGGCTGGCTACGAAGTTGTCGTCGCCAAGCACCACTTCAAGTTCAACAGTCGAGCAATGATCCTCGGCGAACTCGACGGCCTCGTGAAGATCATCGCCAAGAAGAATGATGACGGAACGGCAGGCCAAATACTTGGAGTCCACATGGTTGGCCCCTGGGTCACCGAGCAGTTGAGTGGCGGATATCTTGCCGTCAACTGGGAAGCGACCATTGACGAGGTTGCCGAGTTCATCCAACCACACCCCAGCCTCACCGAGCTGTTTGGTGAGACCGCACTTTCAATGACCGGCCGTACATTCAGCGGCTGACATGACTTCGCATCAATACTGAACAAGCATCGAAATCGACAGGCAAGGATCCAGACTCATGGCAGATGTCCCGCTACCACAACTCGGCGAAACGGTCACCGAGGGAACAATCACGCAGTGGTTCAAGAACGTCGGCGACACCGTTGCCGAGGACGAGCCGTTGTTCGAAGTGTCGACTGACAAGGTCGATACAGAGGTTCCGTCACCCGTTTCGGGCGTCCTGACCGAGATCCGCGCTGAAGAAGGCGACACGGTCGATGTCGGTACGATCATCGCAGTGGTTGGTGCCGCCGATGGTGCGGCAGCCGAGGCACCCGCCCCACCGCCTGCAGCTGATCCGGAGCCGCCTGCAGCTGCTCCACCTGAACCGGCTCCAGCGCCAACACCTGCTCCAGCGGCTCCGGCCGCCGCGCCCGCACCACCGCCAGCTGCTGCACCTGCACCTGCACCCGCACGGGCGGCTTCGGTGGACGACAATCGGCTGCTGTCGCCGGTCGTGCGTCGGCTCGTCAACGAGTACGGCCTCGATTCCAACGCCATTGCAGGCACCGGCTTGGGCGGACGCATCACCCGTGACGATGTCCTGAATCACATCGACGCCACCGGTGCCACATTGCGGGATTCCGCCGCGGCAGCCCCGGCGCCTGTAACTGCGGCCACTCCGCCACCTGCGGCTACACCCTCCGCGGCGGCTGCACCGTCCGCTCCCTCGGCGCCATCAGTTTCCACGGGTGCTCGTGATACAGCCATATCGCTGACGAAGATCCGCAGTCTGACGGGCGACCACATGGTGATGAGCAAGGCGACGAGCCCTCACGCCTTTAGCGTCGTCGAGGTCGACTTCGCCAATGTCGACGTGATCCGCAACCGAGTAAAGGCGGAGTGGAAGGCAACTAACGGTTTCAGCCTCACGTACCTTCCGTTCATCGCAAGGGCAATCATCGATGCCCTCAGCGAATTTCCGCACCTCAACGCAAGCGTCGGCGACCACGATCTCACTGTGCACAACTACATCGACCTCGGAATCGCCGTCGACCTCGACTACGAAGGTCTGCTCGCTCCAGTAGTACGAGATGCGGAGACCAAGCGCCTTGCGGCCATTGCCTCGGAGATCTCTGATCTGGCGAACCGTGCTCGCGAACGCAAGTTGAGCCCTGACGAGATCTCTGGCGGCACGTTCACCATTACGAACAACGGTTCTGCCGGTTCGGTCTTGACGATGCCGATCATCAATCAGCCGCAGGTGGCGATCATCTCGACCGATGCAATTGTCCGCAAGCCAGTTGTTGCACTGGGTCCCGACGGTGGGGAAGCCATCGCAATCCATCCCGTCGGCAACTTGGCAATGAGCTGGGACCACCGAGCGTTCGATGGTGCGTACGCGGCTCGCTTCCTGAAGCGGGCGAAGGAGATTCTCGAAACCAAGGATTGGTCGACCGAGCTCTGAGGGCTCCACCTGCTGTGCCTGATCCGCTCCGCGTTCGTTGGCTCGGCCGAGTGCCGTACCGTGAGGCTCTCGCGGTGCAGACATCGTTGTTCGAGCACGGGGCTGGCCAGCATCTGCTTCTGCTTGAACACGCGCACGTGTTCACCTACGGGGCACGCGCCGATCTGACAACGAATCTGCGCTGCGAACCGGCCGATGTCGGAGCTGAACTGGTTCCGGTCAAGCGTGGCGGCGACATCACGTACCACGGGCCGGGGCAGCTTGTCGGCTACCCGATTCTGAACATTGACAACCGGCTCGGCGCTGCGGAGCACGTGGCCGGCGTCGAAGGTCTGATCATCGACGCACTAGCAGAGCTCGGGCTTCCCAATGCAGGACGACTCGATGGCTTTGCCGGAGTGTGGCTCGACGTAGATCATTCAGACCCCGCGGTAGTTCCCCGAAAGATATGTGCCATCGGCGTGCGGTTGAAGAACGGTCGGACGATGCACGGCTTCGGGCTCAATGTGTCTACCGACATGGCCTACCTGCGCGAGCACATCGTTGCGTGCGGCATTGGCGACCGGCCGGTTACCTCGCTGCGCGAAGAGGGGATTGACGCGTCGGTCAGAGATGTCGCCGATGTCGTCGCGCGGCTGGCAGCCGAACGGTGGGCGGCCGGTTTTCTCGAACGACAAGACGTCGCGTGGAAGCACGCGGCTGACGGACGTGATATCTCGGCGTTCTCTCGAGGTGAGGGTCCCGGTGAAAAGGTGAAGGTTGTGTCGAGCCGGACGCTCGCTCGTCTCGAAGACGCAGGCGTCGCGAGCGGCTTGTCGATCGAGACGCGCAAGCCGAAATGGCTTCGTCCGAAGGTCGAACTGGGTTCCGACGTGTTGTCTCTCAGGAAAACGATCCGCGACCTCGATCTGGTGACGGTCTGTGAAGACGCGGGGTGCCCCAACCTGTCCGACTGCTGGGCTGACGGCACTGCGACGTTCATGGTGCTCGGGGAGCGCTGCACAAGAGCGTGCGGGTTCTGCCTCGTCGACACCCGGCTCCCGCTTGACCCCACAGCCGATGAACCGCTCCGGGTAGCGGAGGCGATCGACGAAATGGCACTCGATCATGCGGTGTTGACGATGGTTGCTCGCGATGACCTCGCCGATGGAGGAATGGCCCACGTTGCGGCCTGTGTCGGGGCCATTCGTCTTCGTCGCCCATCGACACGTATCGAGACTCTCATCTCAGACGTGAAGGGTGACGGTGCAGCGCTCGACTTATTGCTCGACGCTCGTCCGGATGTGCTGAACCACAACGTCGAAACGGTCGCCCGGTTGCAACGGGCGATTCGCCCCTCGGCGGGCTACGCGCGTTCGCTGGCCGTGCTGGCGAGGGCCAAGGCAGCGGGGCTGACGACCAAGACCGGCTTCATGGTCGGCCTTGGCGAGACCGACGACGAGATCATTGGCCTCCTCGCCGACCTAGCGGATCTCGGAGTTGACATCGTCACCATCGGTCAATACCTGCGCCCTACTTCGCATCACCTGCCGATCGTGCGGTACGCCGAGCCAGCGGAGTTCGACATCTGGAAGCAGATTGGTGAGGCGCTCGGCATCGGACATGTCGAGGCCAGCCCACTGACCCGGTCGAGCTATCACGCCAAGGCCGCCGCCGACAGTGTGATCGCGCCGGCGATGGCAACGTTGTTCACCTGATACCCGGCTCACTCGACCCGATCGGTCGCGGAGCTAACCCGCAGTGAAGGTGTCCTTGTGTTCGGGTTCTGTGCGGTCGTGGCGATGGTCGTCGGGGCGGTGCTGTTCCGGCGTCGAGACATGAATTGAACAAGTCTCTGGGCCTTACGAGTATTGAGAAATATGTTGATTAGCGAACGTATGTTCGATATAATGACTGCATGTTAGCCACCGAAGCCGATCCTCTCAACGGGCTTGACAGCGCGGCGCTGACTGAACGGCTCCGCAGCCTGGAACTGGAAGCACGTCGGGTCGAGGCCGAACTTGCATGTGTGATCTCTGAGAGTCAGCGGCGCGGGGTGTATGGCGTTGATAGTCACACTTCGATTAAGGGCTGGTTGAAGGCAAACGCCAACTGGTCAAACAGCCAGGTGTTTCGTCGGCGTCGCCTGGCACGGCTGGTGGAGACCTATCCGACAGTGGGCGAGTCATTGCGTGAAGGCCATATCGGCGTCGCCCAAGCAGACGAACTGGCTCGCGTGTACGCCAACCCGCGTTGTCGTGACCAGTTCGATACATCGCTCGAGTTGTTGTTGGTGCAGGCTGAGCAGTTGGAGTTCGACCAAGCCCGGCTTTGTTTGAAGCGTTGGGAGTCTTTCGCTGACGCCGATGGCGCCCACAACGATCGTGAAGCAAGCAAGGCCGGCCGAACGGCAACAGTTGGTGAACTGGACGGGTCGCTGTTTCTCAAGGCCACTGGTGGCACGGCTGAAGATGCAGCCGAGATGATTGCCATCTTCAATGTCGAACTCGAAACCCAGTTCCAGTTGGATGTGGCTGAACGAACCAGGCTTCACGGACCTGACGCTCCGGCGTCGATGCTGCCGCGTTCTGATGCGCAACGACGCTTCGACGCTTTGCAAGCAATCTTTCGACGCTCAGCATCGGCCATCTCTACGACGCAGCGAGACATCAACCGGAATTGCAGTGCTACCTGATGTTGCGGTTGCAGCTGCTTTGAGCGGACACGTCAGGCGTGTAGTGGTCGATTCTGCCGGTGTGGTGATCAACATGGGGCGCAAGCAACGCCTGTTTACCGGCAGTGCACGCGAAGCAGCCAAACTGATGGCATTCCGCTGCGACTTTCGAGGCTGCGACGTGCCAGTCACCTTCGCTGAGGTCGACCACATTGCTGAATGGCAAGACCACGACGGCCGCACCGACATCGATAACTCGGCAATCGACTGTAAACACCACAACCGGGCCAAACATCGCAATAAATATCGGGCCGAACGACGACCCGACGGCCAAATCATCTACCACCGACCAGACGGCACACCCATACTTCCAGTCGGGCAGCGACCACCACCCGAAACCGAAGAACAAATCCAACTTCGCCGGATCAAACAACGAGTCAACGCCCTCTGCGAAGTTCGCAAAGCCCGCGACAAACAACTGGATGCCGAGACTGCCGACCTCTAGAGTCGAATCGGGACTGTTTCGCGGATTCGGTAGTGTGCAGTTGATGAGCGCATTGACCGGCGTCGCGACTGATACTCCAGATGCGGTCATGACAGGCATGGTCGAACGGTGGCGCCAAATGTCGCCGTCCGAAAAGCTGGATCAGGTAGCTCAACTGAACCATGCATGCGAACAGCTGTCAGAGGCCGGTGTTCGTTCACGTCATCCAGATGCAGACGATAATGAGGTTCGGTTGCGGGTCTTTGCCCTTCGGCTTGGCCGCGAACTCATGGTGAATGTGTACGACTGGGATCCAGCCATCGAAGGCTGGTAAGTCGTGACGCCTATCCAGCACGCGGCGGCCATCGGCCAGATTCTTGATGCACTCGGTATCCCTTGGGTTCTAGGGGGCTCAATGGCAAGTTCGATCGTTGGCGAGCCTCGCTCCACGATGGACATCGATGTCGCAATCCAGGTGGGTGTAGGCCGAGTTCCCGACCTTGTAGCTGAGGTCGCTAGCGACTACTACGTGAGTGAAGCCATGGCGCTCGATGCTGTCGAGCGACACTCATCGTTCAATCTGATTCACTTCAACACGGGAATGAAGATCGATTTGTTCCCGCTCTCAGATGATCTGCTCGATGTCCGGCAGCTTCACAGGCGGGAACGCTTCGAAGTGGCGCCGGGAATCAAGTTGTGGGTGGGTGCAGCTGATGACCAGGTCTTCCGAAAGTTGCGCTGGTACCGGATGGGTGACCCGGTGTCAGATCGTCAGTGGAGAGACGTGTTGGCCATTCTCAAGGTGCAAGGGCAGCGGATCGACCGGCAACAACTGCTGGCCGACGCACGCACCTTGGGGCTCCACGATCTTGTGGAGCGAGCGCTTGGTGAGGACGCCACTGCGCCCGCTCCGGGGTCGGATGCCGAAGACGGCTAGTCACGCCACCCGCCGTAGCGTGCCTGCGTGTCGCCTGACACTGGCGCAGGATGTCGCTATCGGCGACAATTGACTAGGTGGGCCCGGGGGACGCGATATGAGCTGTGAACGCTGCGGTCATGACAACCGCGCGGACTCCCGATTCTGCGCTGGCTGCGGTACGAGCCTGCCCAGAAACTGTGCAGCGTGCGGACGCTGAAGCGTCGGCGACTTCGGCCGTGCGCAAGACCGTTACCGCTCTCTTCTGTGACCTAGTGGGTTCGACTGCCTTTGGTGAGAAGGTCGACGCGGAGTCGGTCCGTGAGGCAATGGGCCGCTATCACGCGATGGCGAAGTCGGTGATCGAGGCGAGCGGCGGTGTGTCGATGATCCTCTACGACGGTGCCGTAATCGTCGGAGCAGAGAGGTGGGATGACACAAGGTTGGATGCAGCACTTGATCGATTCGACGAGATTCATGCTGAGGCCAATCTGCCACCGAGCGAGCGGTTCTCGGATCCGGCGAAGGCTCTTGCGGGGAGCTCAGCGTCCTTGGCGAAGTAGCCACCGACCTCCGTGAACGTGGCCCTCGGTACCATCGATTGATGTGGGGCAGCGTTGGTCGGTAGAGCAAGTTGAAGCAATTGCTCCTTCTGCTGCGTCGGTAACGGCAGCTCAACCGTTGGCATCCCCGAGCCGTTGGCAGGCGGTGGGGGCCGACGCTGACGCGCTGTGGGGTTCTTGTCGGGGCAGTGGCGCGGAGCCCTACGACACGATGGTCGACCACGTTCGGGTCGGGTTTGCATGTACCTGTCCGAGCCGGAAGCGACCCTGCAAACATGCGATAGCACTGCTGCTGCTGTGGGTTCGAGGGCAGGTAGCCGATTCAGTCGCGCCGGCGAAGGTCGAGTCGTGGGCGTCTCGCCGCGCAGGTGCTGTTGACGCAGCGCAGCGTAAGACCGGTGCTGCCTCAGATGCGGAAACTACCGACGAGGGCGCGACAACCGATGAACGGCCTAGTCACGACTCTGAGCCGGATACCGAATCGCTGCTCGACAGCGATCGAGACCAAACGCGCAACGATCGTGTGGAGAGGATGTTCGCGGGCTTGACAGAGCTCGACCGCTGGCTCGACGATCGCATCCGTACAGGCCTGGCTGACGCATCGCTCGCTAGCTACAGCACGTGGGACTCTCTCGCAGCCCGGCTCGTCGATGCGCAAGCTGGCAGTCTCGCCAACCGCATCCGCCGTCTGGCCGGTCTGGTCGGTGCATCGCCCGGGTGGCACGACGATGTGCTGGCGGAACTCGGCATGCTGCACCTGCTTTCGCAGGCCGGGCGACGCTTGGGTTCGCTCCCGAGCCCGCTCGCTGATGCGGTGGCGACGAGCGTGGGTTGGCAGGTCCGTCAGGCGGACGTAATGGCCGGTGTTCCCGATACCGATCAGTGGGTCGTCGCAGGCCGGAGTGACACTCGCGAAGACCGCATCGAGGTTCGACGTCTCTGGCTGCGAGGGTTCGAGTCGGGCCGGTGGGCGCTGGTGTTGTCGTTTGCGGCGTATCAACAGAGCCTCGACACATCACTCGAAGTTGGAACATCTGTCGAGGCTGATCTGCATCGCTATCCAGGCCCAGCGTTACGCGCGTTGGTGGGGACGCGGCATGCCGAACCACTTGGCGGGGTGCATCCACCGGCCCATACCGTGGCGGGTGCGTGCGACGAACTCGGTGGGATGCTTGTCAACGAGCCGTGGCTCGATCGTCTGCCGGTCACCTTACGAGCGTCGCTGAGCCGCTCGGGTTCTCGGTGGGTGCTAACCGACGACACCGGAAGCCTTCCGATGGTCGAAGCCGACAACGCTGGTGCTGGAACCGGCATCGCCACACTCTTGGCCGTGTCCGGTGGTGGGCCAGTTGACCTCACCGTCGAGTGGACGCCGCATGGCGTGATCCCACTCACGATCCATCTCGCCGACCGTTCGATCGACATCGGCCCACGCGCCGACGATTCTTTCGTGAGCGCGGCATGAGCGTCGAGACACCGATTCCGCAGTCGTCCCCCGCACAGACGATGGACGATCACTGGCGCGAGTTGGTCACCGTCGCGATGCTCGGCACGGATCGGCGCGATCCTCCGGAACCCGTCGGGCCGCTTGCTGACCTCGTGGCCGACACCGTCCGCTCTGCACCGTCCGAGCGGATGCTGGCGCAGGTTGCCGCGTGCGTGACGGTACGGCGAGCAGGCGTTCTCCCAGGGCCACCGGTTGATCGCCTCGCCGGGCCGGCCTCTGATGATCGCCCACCGTGTGTACCAGCTGCAATCGATCGTTGGCGTCACATCAGCGTCTCGTGGCCGGTCCTCGAGGACGAGTGGATGCTCACACTGATCGCCAACGGCTGGCGGATGCCGCCCGAATTGATTGCCCCCGTCCTTCGCCGTCATCGACGTGATCCGGTACGTCGCACTCGCGCCGAAGTCGCGTGCGGTCCGCTGGCACCGTGGCTCGTCGATCAACTGCCGGAACTCGCCGCTCCAGCGAATCAGGTTGCACCGTCACCCGAGTCGATCGGCGAGCTTCCCGAGTTGCCGATCCCGCCCGACCTGGCTGCATTTCTCACGACGCCGGGCGCCGAGTCGGGCCGGGCGCTGCGGGCAGGAATCGAGTCCGGTCAGTTCGGTCCGTCGCACCGCGCCGTGCTCGTAAACCTCCTCGCCCGAGTCCGACCAGACGCCCTCGTCGACATCGCCACAGAGTTCGAAACCGTCGATCAGACCTCACCCGGCTACGGCCTGGCCGTAGTTCTCGCCGACCTAGCCAAAACTCGCCATCAAATGCTCGACGAACTCAGCCCGTAGACCCGCCACCAACCCCGAAATATGCCTCAGATCATTCACCCAGCGCATGATCTGAGGCATATTTCGGAGTGTTGGCCGGGCGGCGCGGGTGTGACAGCCCTTGGGTAGTGTCGGGCACGATGAGCGGGACGAAACCAGCAGCTGTCGCCGAGGTACTCCGGCCGCACGCCGAAGAGCAGTACGCGCACGAGTTGGCGGCACTTGCCGCGCTCGACGATCGTGAGCGGCCGCCTGGGTGGAAATTGTCGCCGTGGGCCGTCGTGCAATACCTGATGGGTGGGTCGCTGTCTGACGGCACTGTGATCGTTCCGAAGTACGTGGGCCAGCAGCGGCTCATCGAGATCGCTGTCGCAACTCTGGTGACCGACAGGGCGCTGCTACTTCTCGGAGTGCCGGGCACGGCTAAGACCTGGGTGAGCGAGCACCTCGCCGCAGCAATCAGCGGCGACTCGACGCTGCTGGTACAAGGTACGGCGGGCACGACCGAGGAGACGCTGCGTTACGGCTGGAACTATGCGCGCCTGCTTGCCGAGGGTCCCAGTACCGATGCCCTCGTACCGGGCCCCATCTATCGCGGGATGCAGCGCGGCTCGATCGTCCGCGTTGAGGAGCTCACCCGAATGCCGCCTGAGGTGCAGGATGCCCTCGTCACTGTGCTGTCCGAGAAGGTGCTGCCGATTCCCGAACTCGATACCGAGGTTGCAGCGGTTCGAGGTTTCAACGTCATCGCCACCGCCAACGATCGCGATCGCGGCGTGAACGACCTGTCGAGTGCGTTACGCCGGCGGTTCAACACGGTGGTACTCCCGTTGCCCGCAACTGCCGAGGAAGAGATCGCCATCGTCAGCCGCCGAGTCGGCGAACTCGGCGTTGCTCTAGCGCTGCCCGAGGTTCCGGCTGCGGCTGACGAGATCCGTCGCGTTGTCACGATTTTCAGAGAGCTTCGTTCCGGCGTCACCGAAGACGAGCGCAACAGCCTGAAAGTCCCGACCGGAACATTGTCGACCGCCGAGGCTATCTCCGTGGTCACCAACGGCTTGGCGCTGGCCGCCCATTTCGGCGACGGTGAGCTCCGCTCAACTGATGTGGCTGCCGGGATCATCGGCGCGGTCGTCAGCGACCCGGTGCATGACTCTGTTGCATGGCGGGAGTATCTCGAAACCGTGGTGCACGAGCGCGCCAACTGGGGAGATTTCTACGAAGCATGCCGCGCCCTCGACCCGTGACACGCACCCTGCCGTGACTGTTCACCTGCTCGGTATCCGGCACCACGGTCCTGGTTCGGCGCGTTCGGTATTGGCAGCCATGGAGAGGCTGCAGCCCGATGCGTTACTGGTCGAGGTGCCGGCCGATGTGCAACCGCTGCTGAGTTGGGTCGGCCACCCTGAGTTGGTGCCGCCGGTGTCGCTTCTCGGCTACGTGGTAGCCAAGCCGGCAAGCGCCGCCTTCGCCCCGTTTGCCGTGTTCAGCCCCGAATGGCAGGCGGTTGCCTGGGCCAACGAACGCGACATCGAGGTCAGCGCGATCGACTTGCCGTTGTCGGTGACGATGGCCGAAGCGGGTGGCGAAGAAGGCGAGATGCTCGTCGAAACGGTGCCACCAGATCCGATACGCGACTTGGCCGCGGCTGCCGGAGACTCCGATCCGGAGCGGTGGTGGGAAGACGTCATCGAACACCGCGGCGACGAGGCGAGCGTTCTCGTGAACTCTGGCCGACGACACGTCGGTAATAGTTCACGAGAACGGGGGAGGGATGGTCAGCCCGACGCGTTCGACGCGGTTGGCGAAGCGATGGGTGCGGCTCGATCCGGGTTCGTACCGTCGCTTCGTGAGTCACAGCGCGAGGCGCACATGCGACGGGCCATTAGGAAGGCAATTCGCGATGGTCACGAGACGATTGTGGTCGTCTGCGGAGCCTGGCACGTTCCGGCGCTCGACCTCGAGGGTCGCACCGCAACTGCAGACGCACGCGAACTCCGTGGCTTGGCCAAGGTGAAGGTGGCAGCGGCCTGGGTGCCGTGGACACATCACCGTCTGACAACCGCATCCGGCTACGCCGCCGGAGTCGAGAGCCCAGGCTGGTATCGCCACGTCTTCGAACACCCCGGTTCCGTAGGCGTGTCGCGGTTCTTCGTCGATGCAGCGAGAGTGTTGCGTGAGAGCGGCGGTGCGGCGTCGCCAGATGACCTGATCGCCGGCACCCGTCTCGCCGATTCGCTTGCGGCGATGCGCGGTCGGCCGCGGGCTGGGTTGTCAGAGGTGCTCGACGCGGCCGACGCCGTCATGGGCGGCCTCGACTTGGTTCACCGCGAGCTGGTGATCGGTGATGCCCTCGGTACTGTGCCTGCCTCGGCTCCGCAAGTGCCACTAGCGCGCGATCTTGCGAAGGCGCAGAAATCGGCGCGTCTCGCGCCGCGCGCCGATTCCCGTACCGTCGAGGTCGATCTGCGAAAGCCGACTGGGTTACGAAAGTCTCACCTGCTGCACCGCCTGCTGGCACTCGGCGTTCCTTGGGGGAGTCCCGTCGAGGGTCGTGGTTCGTCTGGGACGTTTCGTGAGACATGGCAGGTCGCGTGGGAGCCCGAATTGTCGATCCGTCTTATCGAGTGTTCGGGTTACGGCACCACCGTCGAATCCGCGGCTACGGCACGGTTGGTCGAACGCTCCTCGGCGGCCACGAGCATCGTCGAGCTGGTAGGGGTACTCGAACTGGCGCTGTTCGCCGGGCTTCCCGCCGCAATCGAGCCAGGTGTTCGCCACCTTGCCCAGCGCGCGGCCACCGATCCAGATGTCGGCCAGTTGATGGATGCTGTACTTCCGCTCGCAACCGCGTTGCGCTATGGCGATGTGCGCGGCACCAATGCGGCGTCGCTGCGGATCGTCTTCGACGGAATGGTGGTTCGCATCCTCGCTGGGATCGTGCCAGCGTGCCGCTCGCTCGACGACGACAACGCGGCGGTCATGGTTGAAAGGCTCACGGGCCTTCAGGCGGCACTAGCGATGCTCGACCACGACGCCCGACATCATGGTCTACCAGGTGTTTTGAAGGATGTGGCGAGTCGCGGTTCTGGCAGCGGCGGGCACGGCTTGGTGCAGGGGAGAGCCACGCGGTTACTCCACGACTCCGGAGACTGGACACCGATCGAGGTTGAGCACCGTCTGTCGCAGGCATTGTCGGGCGGTACCCCGCCGGCCGTCGGTGCAGCGTTCATCGAAGGTTTTGTTGCCGGGTCGGGTGCCGTGCTCGTACACGACGCGGACCTGCTCGGCGTTCTCGACCGGTGGTTGTCGTCGCTGACGGTGGATTCTTTTGACGCCGTGATCGTGTTGTTGCGCCGCACGTTCGGTGCCTTCGAGCCAGCAGAACGTCGTCAGATCATGGCCATGGTGATGGGATTCGGCACGGAGCGCCCGACCGGTTTCGGCAGTGACGTCGACCCTGCCCGCGCGCAGGCCGCGCTCGTCACCGTGCGGCGATTGTTGGGCCTCGCGGATGGTGGCGATCTGTTTGCGTCTGTGGCAACATCGGCGTCGGCGGACCAGGTGGCGGCCGTATGAGCACTCCTCTCGAACAGATCCAGCGAGTGTCTGAAACCGAACGCCGACGACGCTGGCGCCTTCTGCTCGGATCGGTAGCCGACGACATCACCGCCGAAGGTCATGGCGATACCGGAGCCGGAACGGAACCAGAAGCCGAATCAGGCCTCGGGCCCGAGGCCGAAGATGAAGCCGACGACCACGCTGGTCAAGCCGACGATGCCGGTAAACAGCCCGGTGGCCAGGATGGTCAGCACGGGCTTCGAGGTGATGATGCTCGTATCGACGCGGCCCTCGGGGCGCTGTACGACAACCAGGGCAGCCAAGGCGATCAGCGCCGGCCGCGTAGCGGCGGCAAACGCGGTGGCGGGCTCGGGCGATCGAAGCCGGGAGTTGTGCGCTGGCTCGGCGATATCCGCCGCTACTTCCCGACGCCGGTGGTGCAGATTCTGCAACGCGATGCGGTCGAGCGCCTCGATCTACGCCAGATGCTGCTCGAGCCCGAGCTCCTGCAATCGGTCGAGCCCGATATCCACTTGGTGACGCTGCTGGTCGAACTCAATCGGTTCCTCCCCGACGAAACCCGCGCAACCGCTCGCCAGGTCATTGCCACAGTGCTGGCCGATCTCGAGCGCCGTCTCACCGATCAGACGCGGCAGGCGGTTCGTGGCGCCCTGGCACGATCGGCCCGTACTCGTCGGCCACGGCCTGGCGACATCGACTGGCCGACGACCATCACGGCCAATCTCCGCCACTGGCTTCCTGAACACCGGACAATCGTGCCTGAGCGGCTGATCGGGCACGGCCGGCGCCAACGCAGCCTCGCGCGCGACGTGATCATCGCTGTCGACCAGTCGGGCTCGATGGCCGACAGCGTTGTCTACGCCTCGCTGTTCGGTGGAGTATTGGCGCAGTTGCCAACGCTGCGCACTCGATTCGTCGCATTCGATACGGCGGTGACCGACCTGACCCCGTATCTGCACGATCCCGTCGAAGTGCTGTTCGGGGTGCAACTCGGTGGCGGAACCGACATCGCCAATGCGCTGACGTACTGCCAGCAACTCATCGAACGACCGCGTCAGAGTGTCCTGTTCCTGATCAGCGACCTGTTCGAGGGCGGCAACTCCGAAATGATGCGCCGCCGCGTCGGCGAAATGGTGTCGTCAGGTGTCGAGGTTGTCGTGCTGCTCGCACTGAGCGATGAAGGCACACCAGCTCACGATCACGACCATGCTGCAGCGTTGAGCGCGCTCGGCGCCACAGTGATGTCGACCACTCCCGATGAATTCCCTGCGGTCCTCGCCGAAGCGCTGTTGTAGCGGTGGTGTCGGGCGCGGTTGGTGGCGCTGGCTCGGTGGTGAACTGGGGCGCTCCCCGATCGGGGCGCTAGCTTGCAGCGTTATGGGTCAGCTGGTCGCCGTTGCCGAGAAACCGAGTTCGACACGCGGTGTTGTGCGATTCGAGATCAATCGCACGTTGTCGGGCATGGGCCACGAGCAGTTCGATTCGGTTGACGACGCCTTCGGCAACACGCCTTCTGATGAACTCGCCCGCCAGATGTTCGCCACCGGTCAGGTCGATGCGATGCATGTGTACGCGAACATCATCACGGTCGATATCAAGAAGGGGCACGACTCCGAAGGTCTTGCCGACCTCGTACGTGATCTGTATCAGTACTGGAAGCCAGGCGTCGAACCTCCATCGTTTGAAGACCTCCAGCCCGACGAGCCTGCAGCTGCGCCTGCCAGTAGCGGTGGCGACGGAGCAGAGGATTCGGCGATGTCGGAAGCAGCCAAGCGAGTCCCGGCCGACCTGCTGGAACGCAGCCGCGCCGCCCGCGAACGCTGGAACGCCAAACAAGGCTGATCCACCAGGACAGGCTCGGCACCACCGACGAACGCGTGAACTTCTTGCGCAAATAGTGCGCAACTTGTTCACGCGGTGCAGAGGTTTTCTTGCACAATACGAACAAGTGTTCGTACACTCGCAAGATGGAACAGGCACTGGCATTACCAGAGTTGATCGCTCTCGGTGATCGTGTGGCGCCGGTGCTGCTGGCGCATGAACGCACATTGCCGGTTGCCGAAGAACTCACCGAACTGTTCGTCGAGGGTGGCTTGGTTCGTGGTCGCATACTGACCTGCACCGGTCTGGCAGCGACATCGTTGGCTCTCGCTCTCATTGCTCCGGTCGTGGCGGCCGGTTCGTGGCTGGGCGTCGTCGATCTGCCGACGTTTGGGCTCGATGCTGCCAGTGAGTTTGGTTTACCACTCGAACGGGTGGTTGCAGTCAACGGTGCTGGTGGCAGTGATTCTGACGATCGCTGGGCGAACCTTTGGCCCGACGTGATGGCCGCGGCCATCGACGGTTTCGATGTTCTGCTCGCCCGGGTGCCTGCCGGTGTCAGTCCGTCAGCTGTTCGTAAAGTGGCAACGCGGGTGCAGCGACGCGGAGCGGTGGTTGTGTTGCTGGGTGACCTGGGGCCAGCTACCTGCGACGGTGTCCTGCACACCGAGCCAGCAGGGTGGACCGGTGTCGGCGATGGCCATGGCCACTTGCAACAGCGTTCGGTCGTTGTGCAGGCGTCGGGTCGCCGCATGCCGGGGCGGTGCCGCCGCGAACTGATGCTCCCGGCCTGAACGATGACCGACAAGCCAACACGTTTCGTGCCGCCTCGCATCGTGACGGTGTGGTTTCCCGACTGGCCGGTGACGGCGGCCGGCTTCAACCCCGACACTCCAGCAGCGGTGATGTCGGCTGACCGCGTCGTTGCTCGGACTCCGGCGGCTGCCACCGAGGGAGTGGTCGTCGGTCAACGCCGTCGTCAGGCGCAGCGCCGGTGCCCGAACATCGAGTTGGTCGATCACGATCCAGATCGTGCGGCGCGCGAGTTCGAGCCGATTGTCAGAGCTGTTGCCGAGCTATCGCCACGCTTCGATGTGATCGAACCCGGATGGATCAGCCTGGCAGCGCTCGGCCCATCACGGTATTTCGGTGGCGATCTGCCTCTTGCCCAGAAGCTGCTGGCAGGGGTGGTGCCAGACGAGGCGGCTGGTCGCGTGGCCACTACCCAACCCGGTATCGGAATTGCCGACGGTCGATTCGCGTCGAGTGTGGCGGCGAGGCTCTCTGTGCGTCGTGGCGCACCGGTGATGGTCGAGCCGGGAGAGTCCCCTGCGTTCTGTGCTGAATTGTCGATCGGTTGGCTGCAAACGCTGGGCGAGTCCGACCCCGAGCTTGTGGAGCTGTTCACTCGTCTTGGCCTGCGGCGGCTGGGTGATCTGGCCGCGTTGCCCGCGCCAGACGTGATTGGCCGGTTCGGTCATCCGGGTGTTCACGCTCATCGGTTGGCTTCGGGCGTCGACATCCGCCCTCCGAGCACGACCGACCCTGCGCCGGAACGCCGGCTCGATCAGGTCCTCGACGATCCCGCGGCCCAGTCGGGAGCGGTGGTCTTCACTGCCAAGCAACTGGCCGACGAACTAGCAGCGTCACTCGGCGCTGACGGGCGAGTTTGCACTCGGTTGGTTGTTCTGCTCGAGACCGAACACGGTGAGCGCTCTGAGCGTTCCTGGTATCGGTCAGCGGGGCTGTCGGCCCCGGCGATGGTCGAGCGAGTGCGATGGCAACTCGATGCATGGATCAACCTTCCCAAGGGGAGCGACCAGGAACTCACTGGTGGCATATCGCTGATCCGCTTGACACCCGACGAAGTTCGCTCCGACGACGGCAGCCAACTGGGTTTGTGGGGCGGGCAGTCCGCAGCCGACCGTCAAGCGGCGCGGGCGATTGCCCGGCTGACAACGCTGACTTCAGAGTCGGCGGTGACCGTGCCGGTGTGGCGTGGTGGCAGGCTTCCTGCCGATCGTTACCAATGGGTGCCGGCCATGATGGTCGATCTGGATGGACGTGCCAGAGCCGTTTCCAGGGCTGGTACGGGCAGTGGGCCGAGTGGTCCTTGGCCGGGGGCGTTGCCGTCGCCTTCTCCGGCAACTGTGTTTGCCGACCCCTATCCAATCGAGTTGTTCGATGAGCACGGTCAGGCAGTCTCGGTCAGCGGGCGAGGAGTGATCTCTGCGCCCCCCACCTCGTTGCGGCTGCTCACGGGTGATGCTTCGTCAGGATGGCGCCCAGGATCACCTCGCCCGATCGTTGCGTGGGCGGGCCCGTGGCCGGTCGAAGAACGATGGTGGGAGCCAGGATCTCATCGTCGTCTAGCTCGGTTTCAGCTGGTCACCGACGACCACAACGGCTACCTCGTGATAGCCGAGAAACAGCGATGGTGGATCAGCGCCCGCTACGACTGAGTCGCAGCGGTTTGTCAGACAGCGGCAGCGAGGCCGAAGGCGTGGGAGATCTCAAGCGAGTCGGTGACATCGTTCGCCAGCCGGAACCCGACCCCGCGTACGGTGTGGATCACCTTGACCTCAGGTGCAGCCTTGTCGAGCTTGCGGCGGAGGTTGGAGAGATGCACGTCGACTACGTGATTGTCGCCGACCCACTTCGGACCCCACACGGCATCGAGCAGGTCTTCCCTCGTGCACACCTCGGTCGGACGGCGACAGAGTTGTTCGAGGAGTGAGAACTCGATTCGAGTTGTAGCTACTTCTTCGTCGTCGACGCGAACTTCGCGGCGACCGAGGTCGATCGTCAGAGGTCCGAGGACAAGCGTGGATGTCACGTTGGATTCGACTCGGTTCTGCATCTGGCGCGGACGCCGCAGCAGAGCGTGGCAGCGAGCAGCAAGTTCCTCGGCGGAAATGGGGACAGATACGGCATCGTCAGCACCAGAAAGAAGCACTGCGGCACGGACTCGGTACTCACCTTCGTCGGTGATGCACAGCAGGTACTGTTCGCTCGAATCGCGGAGGCGTTCGTAGAGGGGCCGGCCGTCCGGTGCTCTGAGGTGGCAGCACACAACCAGCACATCCGGCGAGAACGATTCGGCCAACATGATCGCCGCGTCACCGTCTGTTGGGGCGCTGACGCTGAAGCCTGCTGAGCGCAGTCCTGCGACGCTGATTCGGCGAAGGTCGGGGTCGTCGACTGCGATGAGGATGCGAGGTGCGAGATTTGTGTCTTGGTCCATTGAGTTCCGCCAGTTCGGCCAACCGGTATGGGTGGGTAGTTCGTCTGCTGCAGTTGGTATCGGTCCGGTCGTTGGGGAACTCAAGAAGAAATCGTCAGGAATTGCACGGATGTAATTTGCTTCGCGGTGTTTGTCCGCGCCTGCTACACCAGAGGCATGGCAATGTCGACTGGTGAAGTACGGGCTCTGGTGCGAGCGAGTGTCGAGTCTCGAACACCCGTAGACGACCGAGAAGCACAAGCCGTTGCACGGTTTCTCGACGCATACGATCGCCTCGCCGAGCCGTTCGAGATGGACTCAGATCCGGTTCACGTCACGGGTTCGGGTTTTGTTGTCGGCTCGCGTGGGGTGGTGCTCCTGAAACATAAACGTCTCGGAATATGGCTGCAGCCAGGAGGTCATATCGACTCGGGCGAGACTCCGTGGGAAGCCTCGCTCAGGGAGTGTCAGGAAGAGACGGGCCTCGATGTGCGTTTTGCCGGGCTAGTGGATGCTGACGGTGTGCCAGAGTTGATCCACGTCGATGTACATGCCGGCGGCCGCGGTCACACTCACTTGGATCTGCGATATCTCATCGATGGCGGAGACGCCGATCCGGCCCCGCCCGAGGACGAAAGTCAGGAGATCGACTGGTTCACGTGGCCCGACGCCATCGAGTTGGCCGACCCAGGCCTGAGGGGTGCCCTGATCGCCCTCCAACCCGACTTCCGGTGAGCTTGAGCGCGACCTGTCCGCGGCTTCGCTCACCGCAACGACTTGCATTAACAGTACATATGTTCGATCATGTGGGTGATGGGATTCAACAACCCGTCCTGGTCTTGGAGCGAACTTGAAGCGACCTTGTCGGGTCGATCACCGAAGGGGCGTGATGGGCGCGCGCCGGGAAGTCCGTCATGGAATTCGGGTGGTGACGGCCCGGCGTGGGGACGTAAGCGCCAGCCATTCGAGCCGCCAACTGACCTGCGTCCACGAACGACGACGGTTCCATATGCCGAGCTGCACTGCCATTCGAACTTCTCGTTCCTCGATGGGGCATCCCATCCAGAAGAATTGGCGACCGAAGCTGTCCGGCTCGGCCTTGATGCTCTAGCGATCACCGATCACAACGGCCTCTACGGAGTGGTGCGTTTCGCCGAAGCGGCAAAAGCGGTTGGCCTACCGACCGTGTTCGGCGCGGAGATCACGCTTCTGGATGGTCGAGACCGCGGCGCTATTCCTGCGCCAGCAACGCTGATCCGAACCGAAGAGCAGACGGTGGAGCAGATCAAGACGGGCAGGGTGCCAGACTCTCAAGCCCCAGATCCGGCGGGCACCCACCTCATCGTGTTGGCCGACGGCCCGAGTGGGTATGCCCACCTTTCGCGGGCGCTCAGCAACGGCCATCTGGCCGGCGAGAAAGGTGCCCCGCAGTTTGCATTCGGTGATCTGGCTCAGGCTCTTGGTGGCCACGCCTGGGCCCTCACCGGCTGTCGGAAGGGGGCGGTGCCTGCGGCGCTGACGAGCGACGGCCCAATAGCTGCGCGGCGTGAACTGCGTCGCCTCATCGATGGGTTCGGGAACGATCGAGTGCTGGTCGAGCTCTGGGATCATGGCGATCCACTCGACTCAGCCCGCAACGATGCGTTGGTCGAGATCGCTCATCGTGAAGGTGTGGAGTGCGTGGTGACCAACAACGTCCACTACGCCACGCCCGCTCAACGCAAGTTGGCCACCGCGCTGGCAGCGGTGCGGGCCCGCCGCAGTCTCGATCAACTCGATCCGTGGTTGCCGGCTGCTGCTGGAGCTCATCTACGTTCTGGCGCCGAGCAGCAGAGTCGGTTCCGGCGGTATCCCGGTGCTGTCGAGCGAGCGGCGGAGATCGGCCGTGCGGCGGCATTCGACCTGTCCCTCGTCGCGCCGAATCTGCCGCCGTTCCCCTGCCCTGCGGGATTGAGCGAGATGAAGTACCTCCGTCGGGTAACGGCCGACGGAGCCCGTCGACGTTACGGGGAACGACCAACGGGTTCGGAAGATCTGTCACTGCGGGCGCGGGCGTGGAAAACGATCGACCATGAGTTGGCGTTGATCGATCAACTCGACTTCGCTGGCTACTTCCTCATCGTGTGGGACATCGTCGAGTTCTGTCGCCGCTCCGACATCTACTGCCAGGGCCGGGGGAGTGCTGCCAATTCAGCGGTCTGTTATGCCATTGGAGTCACGGCTGCCGATGCGGTTTCACTCGGGTTGCTGTTCGAACGTTTCTTGTCACCGGAGCGTGATGGCCCGCCCGACATCGACATCGACATCGAGAGTGACCGGCGTGAGGAGGTCATCCAGTACGTCTACGAGCGGTACGGACGTCACCACACCGCTCAGGTGGCCAACGTCATCACCTACCGCTCACGATCTGCTGTTCGTGACATGGCCAAGGCGCTCGGCTATCAGCCCGGTCAGCAAGATGCATGGGCCAAGCAAGTCGACGGGTGGGGCAATGTGGCTTCCACTGCTGACCAGCCCGACTGCACGATCCCCGAACCAGTGTTGGAGCTGGCCGCCGAGGTCGAGGACGCGCCACGGCATCTCGGTATCCATTCGGGCGGCATGGTCATCTGCGACCGGCCGGTGATCGAGGTCTGCCCTGTCGAGTGGGCACGGATGGACAAGCGCTCGGTGTTGCAGTGGGACAAAGACGACTGTGCGCGCACCGGTCTCGTGAAGTTCGACCTGCTCGGCCTCGGGATGCTCTCGGCGCTCCACTACGCGGTCGACCTGGTGCGCGAACACCGCGGCTACGAAATCGACCTGGCGACCATCCCGCAAGACGACGACGTCTACGGAATGTTGTGTCGGGCCGACACCATCGGCGTGTTCCAGATCGAGTCGAGAGCGCAGATGGCGACGCTGCCAAGGCTCAAACCGCGCCGGTTCTACGACCTCGTGGTGGAGGTGGCACTGATCCGACCCGGCCCGATCCAAGGCGGCTCTGTACACCCGTACATCCGACGTCGAAATGGTCTCGAACCGGTCACCTACCTTCATCCGCTGCTCGAGAACTCGCTCGGCAAGACCCTCGGCATCCCGCTGTTCCAAGAGCAACTGATGCAGATGGCCATCGACGTTGCCGGGTTCACGCCAGCTGAGTCCGACGAGCTCCGCCAGGCAATGGGGTCGAAACGATCGGCCGCGCGGATGGAACGGTTGAAGGAGCGGCTCTACGCTGGCATGGCCGAACGGGGGATTACCGAAGACATCGCCGACGAGCTGTTCATGAAGATGAAGGCCTTTGCCAACTACGGCTTTCCCGAGTCGCATTCGGTGAGCTTTGCCTACCTCGTGTATGCCTCGTCGTGGATCAAGTACCACGAGCCGGCGGCGTTCTGCACGGCGCTGCTCAACGCGCAGCCAATGGGTTTCTGGTCGCCGCACACTCTGGTTCAAGACGCTCGGCGTCACGGAGTTGTCGTGCACACGCCAGACCTCAACGCCTCTTTGGCCGAAGCCGCATTGGAGCCGTGCGAGAGCTCAGCCGAGAACAATCTGGCGGTTCGGCTCGGGTTGGGTTCATTGCGCGGAATCGGGTCAGATCTTGCTGGTGAGATCGAAGCTGTTCGCAAGGCGGGAGGATTGTTCACCGACACCGAAGATCTCGTGCGCCGTGTCCCCTCGCTCACGTTGGTGCAACTCGAAGCGATGGCAACCGGCGGTGTGTTCGGCGAGTGCTTCGGGCTCGACCGTCGAAAAGCGCTGTGGACCGTCGGCGCCACAGCACAGTCACGTCCGGGCCGATTGGCCGGTGTCGTGACGGGAACCGATGCTCCGCGGTTGCCGGGGATGGCTCCAGTGGAGGAAGCGGTCGCCGACCTCTGGGCTACTGGCATTTCGCCGGAAGGGCATCCAACGATCTTCGTGCGTGACGAGCTGACGAAGTTGGGAGTGCTCACATCAGACCAACTCTGGGACCCTGAGCCCGGCTCGGTTGTCAGAGTCGCCGGTGTCGTCACCCATCGTCAGCGGCCGATGACCGCGCAGGGTGTCACGTTCCTCAACCTCGAAGACGAAACCGGGCTGATCAACATCGTTGTGTCGAAAGGCTGCTGGGCTCGCTTCCGCAAAGTTGCCCGAGAAGCATCGGCGATGCTCATCCGAGGCCGTCTCGAACGCAACGAAGGCGTAGTCAACGTCATCGCCGAGCATCTCGCCCCACTCCCCATGTCAGCCAAAACCACCAGCCGCGACTTTCGCTGACCAGATTCGCGACATACGAAGCGCCCGCCACACTCCAGACGCAAACCGCCGGGCTGAGATTTGTGTCAGCACATACGGTGTTGTCACCGGTTTCTGCTGACGCAAACCGCCGGGCTGAGATTTGTGTCAGCACATACCGTTGGCGTACCGGTTTCTGCTGACGGCCCTCGTTCTGTGAACGTTTCTGCCGTGCTTGCGACGTTCGACCTTCTCGGCCTCCAATCAACCGACGATGATCGTCACCACAAACTGGTGGCGGCTCCCGAACTGTGTACGCCATTCGGGTTCCTCTACGGAGGAGCAGGGATCGCGGCCTCGATCGAGGCGGCCGAAAAGGCGACCGAAAGACCGCTGATGTGGATCACGACGCAGTTCATCGGACGACCGGAACCCGGCGATGTAGTTGATCTTCGAGTCGAGATCCCTGCCTACGGCCGGGCCACCACACAGGCCCAGGTCACGGGGATGGTCGGCGATCACCCTGTGTTCACGTCGCTGTGTGCTCACACTCAGCGACCGGATGGCGACGAAGCTCAGTTCGTGACGATGCCCGACGTGCCAGGACCGGCCGAATGCCCGGCGATGGATGAGCCGTTCACAGATGTGGTTGCGGGGAGCTTCTTCGACTCGCTGGAGCGGCGCACTGCGCGTGGTCGAATTGCGACCGAAGCGATTGGTGATCCACAGCCCGAGGGCCTTGCGTTGTGGTGTCGAATTGTCGACCAGGAGATCGGCAGCCCGGCAACACAGGCTTATGTCGCCGACATCGTTCCGCTGGCCGTGTGCGCAGCGCTCGGCGTGGCTCCCGGAGGGACAAGTATCGACAACACGATCCGCATAATCGACACCCGGCCATCGGAGTGGGCCCTGCTCGAGCTGATCCCGGAGGGGTACCAGCGTTCGCTCGGCCACGGTTCAGTCCGCCTGTGGAGTGAAGACGGTCGCCTTCTGGGTGCTGCCCAGCAAACATGCATCATCCGAACGAGTCATCACGCGCGAAAAGCGGAGAAATCACGTTTGTAGGTAATTTCTAGGTCGTATACGCCCAGAAATTACCTACAAACGAATAATCAGTCGCTCGGGGTCTCGTTGAGCCCGTTGTTGAAGGCCCGGTACATCTCGTAGATGCTCTTGCACTCTTCGCAGAGAGGCAGCTGTTTCGGATCGCGTGATGGGACCCATACATATCCGCACAGTGCTTCAACCGGAGTACCCATCACACGGGCCTCCAACACAACCGCTGCGGCGTTCTCCCCGCGCTTGGTTTTGACGATGTGAGCGGCCGTGGGCTCGCTGGTCTCGGTGTCGATGGCCGGGTCGAGTTCGACGTCTGCTGGCATCGTTTCGAGATCTGTCATGTGATCAGTGAACCACATGCGCTACCATGTCGCTCGTGCTCATCGCAGTTGCACTCCTTGCCGCAGTCATTGTGGCAGCAGGCGCAGCAGTAGCAGCACGCGGCCCCGCTCCCGTACTCATTCCGGTACGGGTCAGGCGGGGGACACGAGTTCAGCGCCAGCGCTGAACATTCGTAGAACTCGCCCGACCAGCCGGAAACCGGCGGCGGGTGACGCTGTTGGTCTCCGGTGAACCCCAGTTCCCAAGGAGACAACCAATGACAACATCCTCGAGCACCACTAGATCGAGCACCGCCGCAGGCGATTCCCAGCCGCCAGGTGCGAATACTGAGATATCCGACGGCGTCGAGATGACCGACCCGTACGCCGATGATCCTGCGTTTGCCTTCCATGCCGGTGGCAAGATGCGCATCGAGGCAAGCGTCCCACTAAATGGGCCAGAGGACTTGTCGCTCGCCTACACCCCAGGGGTCGGGCGCGTGTCTCAGGCCATAGCCGACGATCCTGACCGCGTCTGGGCATTGACGGGCAGATCAAACGCGGTTGCGGTGTTGTCCAACGGCACGGCTGTGCTGGGCCTGGGCAACATCGGGCCCGAAGCCGCCATGCCGGTGATGGAAGGAAAGGCTGTGCTGTTCAAGGAATTCGGAGACGTTGACGCATACCCCCTGTGTGTCAACGCCACCACAGTTGACGAGATGGTCGCGATCGGCAAGGCCGTGGCACCGACATTCGGCGGCATCAACCTCGAAGACATCAAGGCCCCAGAGTGCTTCGAGATCGAGCGCCGCCTACAAGACGAACTCGACATTCCGGTCTTCCACGACGACCAGCACGGCACCGCCATCGTCGCTCTGGCCGCACTCACCAATGCCGCCAGGGTGGTCGGCAAACGCGTCGGGGAACTGCGGGTCGCGATTGTCGGAACGGGTGCAGCCGGAGTGGCGGTCGCAGAACTGCTGCATGACGCCGGGGTCGGGCGTCAAGGTACCGGAGACATCATCGGCGTCGACAGCCGCGGAATCCTGCATCGAGGCCGTGTCGGGCTCACGCCGACCAAGCAGTGGTTTGTCGACAACGGCAACGCTGACGACCGGCGCGGTGGTGTGCACGAAGCGCTCAAAGGAGCCGATGTGCTACTTGGGCTCTCCGGACCGGGTGTGATCGAGGCCGAATGGTTGGCAGATATGGCCGATGACGCGATTGTCTTCGCGATGGCCAACCCGACACCGGAAGTCATGCCTGAACTGATGCCGACCAATGTTGCTGTCGTCGCTACAGGCCGCAGTGACTATCCGAACCAGATCAACAATGTGCTTGCATTCCCCGGGGTGTTCCGCGGCATGCTCGACGTGCACGCCACTCGATGCACGATCGAGATGAAGCACGCTGCCTCTGATGCTCTTGCTTCGCTGGTGCCCGAGCCGACAGCCGACCGGGTCATCCCTGGTGCATTCGAACCCGGCGTTGCCGAGGCCGTTGCGGAGGCGGTCCGCAAGAAGGCAATCGAGTCGGGTCACGTGCGACGCTGACTGGTACGAGCGGAATCCTGGCTCTCCGAGCCTGGATATGTGTACCCAATCGGGCAGAGTAGGCGCATGTCTTCCGGCCGTTTCGGGGTGGGCGAGGCGTTCTCTTCGCTGCGCATCCCCGACTACAAGAAATTGTGGTGGGCGGGAACTCTTTCGTTCATGTCGGTTCAGATGCAGTTCCTGCTGCGTGGGGTGCTGGCCTGGGATCTGACCGAGCGCGAGGGGGCACTGGGCCTCGTGTACCTCTGCTTTGGCGTCGCAATGCTGATCGCCACACCGCTGGGCGGCGTGGCTGCCGATCGTCTGCCGAAACGGCGAGTGCTGCTCGTCAGCCAGGCAGCGTTGCTCGCGGCCGCTGCCGGAATGGGGATTGCGGTCGTCACCGACCGTGTGCAGTTCTGGATGCTGCTGCTGGCGGCCGTGACCCAGGGCACAGCATTTGGATTCTTCGGCCCAACGCGGATGGCATTCACTGCGGAACTCGTGGGTCGCGAGCAGCTCGGCAACGCCATCACGCTCGCAGGGTTGAGCATGAACGGCACGAGGGTCTTCGCGCCATCGATCGCTGGAGCCTTGGCGGGAATTGCAATCATCGGTATCGGCGGCACCTATCTGATCGCCGCCGTGATCTCGCTCGGCGCGCTCGTCCAGCTCTTGCGATGCCCGCATGACGAAAATCATGCCGCCAAGACGAAAGCGAGGCCGCTTGCAGAGATCGCCGACGGCGTCCGGTATGTGATGGCACGGACACATCTCCGCCGGCTGGTTTTCAGCTCCTTTGTAATCATCATGTTCGGCTTCAACTACGTGGCGTTCATTCCCGCGCTCGTGAAAGGAACCTATGACCTCAGCGATGGCTGGGTCGGCCTGATGATGTCGGCCAGCTCCATTGGTGCCGTGTTGGTCGCAGTCCCCTTGGCGACCCGCGCCGACGGTCCCGGAGTGTGGCGCCTCATGGTGTTTTCCGGAATCGTCTTCGGTGGGGGTGTCTTCGCGCTCGGGTTGGCGACGCAGTTCTTGGTCGCGTTCGCCGTTGTTGCTGTCGTTGGTGCCGGTACCACCGGGTACCAGTCATTGTCGAACACACTCGCGTTGAACATGACCGATGAAAGTCATCATGGACGTGTGCAGTCGCTGATGATGCTCAGCTTCGCGGGCTTCGGAATCGCGGCTGCGCCACTCGGGCTGCTCGCCGAATGGATCGGGTTGCGCCCCGCGATCATGTTTATGGGTCTGGCCGCACTTCTCGCCGTTGTCATCTACGCGGTCATGGAGCACCGGATGGAGCATGAGATCGGGCGTGGCCCCTCGCCGCAATCGGTGGAGTCCGCACCGCTCGATCTACCCAAGTAACTCGAGCTCTGCTTCAAGATTCATACGGGCGGCTTCTTCCCATCGCAATCTGCCTGAGCGGGTAGCGAAGATCGTCTCGCGATCGAGAAATGAGCGCAGCACCTGGACGCGTCCGATCCGCCACTCATCATCGTCAAGATGGCGGTATTCGGAACGGACAGCCTTGGCATAGGCCTCGTATTCGGCGGGCTCGGAGCCCAGTGTCGCGAGGTCAGCATCGAAGAGAACCGATGTGTCGATGTCCGGTGGGTCGACGTGATCTCGCGTCGCCTCGATCATCGTGGCGATGGAATCGATGCGACCCTCCGCCCAGCCGAGTTGATTCAGATCGCGTTCTGCGAGACGAGCGCTGGCACGCTCGTTGGCCGGATACCGAGGTTCGTAGATCGCATCGTGGTAAAACGCGGCCGCGACGACCGCATTGAGATCGGCAGTCGATTCTTCACGGTCGAGCTCCTCTACATGCTGAATGACCCAAGCCACGTGTTCTGCCGTGTGGTAGCGGCGATGCCGCTCGCGATATCGGGCCAGCAGGCCGTCGAGGCGGGTGGTGTCGGGGTTCACCCAGCGCTGCCAGGCAACCGGAAGTTCGATGGTGGGCGCGCTCACCGTGCCATTCTTGCAGCGTGACGATACTCATCGACGACGCCCGCTGGTGGTGGAAGGGCCGTAAGTGGTGTCACCTGGTGAGTGACACGTCGTACGACGAGCTTCACGAATTCGCAGACCGAACGGGTATCCCGCGCCGCGGATTCCAGGGCGACCACTACGACATCCCAGAGGAGTACCGCGCTCAGCTCATAGAAGCTGGGGCCCAGTACGCAGAGAGTCGAGAGCTGGTGCGACGCCTCCGTGCGAGTGGGCTGCGTATGTCCCCTGCCGAGAGGCGGGCCCGCAAGATTGCGTCGGGGTAAGTCCGATCTCCGATCAGAGCGACCTCCACCTCGGAGGCTCGCCGAGAAGATCGCGCGGACATTGAATGTCGTCTCCGATGACGAACCACTCGACGAGCTCGATGCCACCCAGTTCGGCCGTTTCGCTCGCTTCGAGCCATCGGTCGACATCCGCCGGCTCTACTGTGCCGCCCGGCCTGATGGACGCCAGGATCACTCCGCCCAGCCGCCCATCGCCTTCGTTGCCGGCGTCAATGATGATGTCGAGCAGTTCGAACATCGCATCGGGCTGCGTCGTACCGGTAACGGTGAAGATCGTCAGGCCTCTCCGTTCATGATCGAGCAGCACGGCGATCGTGTCTGATTCGGGAGGATGCTTCATCGTGAGGTCGATGAGCATCAGTGCGTCGACTTCGCAGTCGATCGGATCGATGAGCGCGCGAGGTATGCGGTTTGTGAGACAGAATCGAGACATAACTTCCCCT
>JADWMG010000417.1 GCA_015767405.1 Actinomycetota bacterium | reverse complement strand
AGCAGCCGATGGTCATCGCGAAGGTCGGCGGACAACCCCACCGCTGATCGAGCGCCGACTCGGGCCGCGAGCAACTCGACTCCGAGCGGAGAACCGTCAACAACGCGACACAACTCCGATATCGCTTCGAGTTCATCGTCATCGAAAGGGTCGTCGGGACCTGCCGACCAATCTGCCGACCGGTCGGCCATCCGGTCGAGGAACAGTCGGACCGCTTCGGTGTGCCCCGCGTCAGTTGCGTGAGCCTGAGGATCGAGGGTGGGAACCTCCAGTGCCGGCACGAGAACACGCCGTTCACCGACCACGTCGAGTGGCATGCGACTTGTCACGAGGGCTGCCAGACCGGGCGCAGATTCCAACAGTTCGGTGAGGAGCGGCCCGACATCGGCAACGTCGCGCTCGGCCCGATCGACCACGAGCAACATCGAACGTGTCTTGGCGAAGCGAAGCAGCCCCTCATGCGGTGACATACCTGGTGCGGGCACGATTCCAAGTGTCGTCACGAGCCGGGTGAGCGCGCTCGCTCCGTCAGATTGTGAAAGGTCGATCCACCACACTCCATCGGTCCACCGATCGGGATCGGTATCGGCAACTTCGATTGCGAGACGCGTCTTGCCAACTCCTCCTGGCCCAAGCAGAGTGACGAGGCGGTGCTCGTCGAGCAATCGGCGTATGGCGGGGATATGCCGCTCACGACCGATGAACGGCGTCAGTGGTGTCGGGACGGTACGGGGCGGAGGCGAGATAGGAGCGTCGAGCGCCTGATCCTCGAACAGGATTTGCGATTCCAACTCGCGGACGGGTGCTGACGGGCTCACACCGAGTTCTTCGCGCAGGACGTTCCGCAACCTGCCGTATGCCGCCAGCGCATCGGCGCGCCGGCCAGACCGGTGAAGGGCCATCATCAGCTGCGCCCATCGACGCTCACGCAGTGGACTCTCGGCGACGAGCACTTCGATCTCGCCGATGAGTTCCTCGTGGTGGCCAAGCGCCAGTCGGGCTTCCACACGGAGTTCCTCCGCCGTCGCCTTCAATTCCGTAAGCCGTGTGACCTGACCAATGCGAAATGCTCCATCTGCGAGGTCAACGAGGGGCGTGCCCCGCCAAAGCTGCAGCGCATCATCCAGAAGCGGCACAGCGCGACGCGGATCGACTGCCCCAAGTGCCTCCCGACCTGATGCGAGAAGTTGCTCAAATCGGTGAACGTCGACGTCAACTCGGTGCAACATCAACGAGTACCCCTGCTCGCTACTAGAAATCAGGCCATCGGGAAGTGCTCCGCTCAACCGCGATAGATGGCTTTGCAGTGACCGCAATGCCGACTGCGGAGCGTCCTCACCCCAGAGTGCTTCGACAAGCGTTCCGGCCTGCACGACTTCGCCGACGCGGATTGCAAGCACCTCGAGGATGGCCCGTTCCTTGGGAGCGTCGATGGATACGACGTCGCCGCCTTCACGTACTTCCAGCAACCCGAGGATCCCGACCTCCACGAGCCGAATGCTAGTCGTTGCCTCGTGTGAGCCTGCTGTGCAGGTCCACGTACTCACCACCATGCGGTATCCGATCGGATACCGCTATTCAAGCTCAGGCGGCAGCGATCATCTGGTCGAGGCCGAGCACATCGCAGATGACAATCTTCCCGCGGAAGGTTTCAACGAGGCCTGCCTTCCTAAAACAGGCGAGCGCTCGGGCCGTGGATTCCCTCGTCGCTCCGATCCAGTCAGCGAGTTCTACCTGGGTGATCGGGAGCTCACACCGGTCGGCACAACCGCTGTGTTTCATCATCAGCGACGACAGCTCGACGAGCATGTTCCCGGTGCGGACCGTGGCACTGTTCGAGTTGCGGGCAACCAGCCGGTCATTGGCGCGGCGAAGCTGAGCGCTCATGTTGTGAAGAACGGCGGCAGCCAGCTCTGGCGATTCGG
>JADWMG010000416.1 GCA_015767405.1 Actinomycetota bacterium | reverse complement strand
TCCGGTACGGATCGGCAACTCGCCGGTGATGAAACTTGCCCGACCTGCCGTGCAGCTCGCCTCGGCGTAGTAGTCGGTGAAGATCGCGCCTTCGGCAGCCACCTTGTCGATGTTCGGCGTTGTGCCGGCCATCAAGCCACGATGGTATGCACCGATGTTCCACATTCCGATGTCATCACCCATGATCACGACGATGTTCGGTTGCTTCTCTGACATGCTGCTCTCCTTACTCGCCGCTCAGGAGGCCGAGCGACATCGGTTACGTGAGAGAGACCTTAGAAGTGCCCTCTGAGGACCGCTATCAGATATCGGCACAAGTGGGACCCCAGGCGCTACTCAAGGTTCTTGGCAGCCCGGTAGGTGCTCGGGGCGATCCCCACGCCGTGCTCACGCAGCATGCGACAGGTCGCCTCGACCCCGAAGACCTCGCGGTGCTCGTCGATGAAGGCCACTACTTGGGCGGTCGCGGATCGAGATCCAGCGCGAAGAAGCTCGACGCCGCCGTGAGGGTCGGCGGACTCCACCGGTGAGCGCATTGGTCCTGTGACGATTCGAGTCGCTTGATCACAGGAGCAACGTCACGGCCCGCATTCTCACTCACGAGCAGACCCCTGCCTATAGTTGAGCGTTGCAGAAGAAAGGTTGGTACGGGTGAATGTTGAGTCCTTGACGCTCGTCGCGGCTGACGTCGACGGGGTCAATGCCGCATTGCCGGGCCTCGAGCTCGACTTCTCGCGCACCGATCGCGGCGTGGGGAACACCAACTTCCGATCGTGGCATCACTCGGGTGTTTCGATCCACCATGCGACCGTAGGGTTCTCGATGGTCGGCCAGGGCGTCATCAGCAACTCGACGCTGGCCATGGTGACGCCGCTGCGCGCCGCCGCGATACCGACTCGGTGGGAAGGCGAGGAAGCCCACGAAGGGGAGTACAACATCTACGGCCCCGGCGTTGGTCACTACGCCGTGAATTCTGCCGGAAGCGAACTCTCGATTGTGTGCGCAGATATTCGGGCGCTCGAGGCAACGGCGGAAACCCTCGGACGCGAACTCGCGGACTTGGATGGGAGGCGGGTCACGCGACAAGGTCCGCCCAAAGCAATATTCAGTGCCGTGTTCACCGAACTCGATGATGGTGGCGACGGGGCCCAAGTGTTGCGCCAGATCGTGAACGCCGTGTCGGCGACGTCCCGCGACAACAGTTCGCGACGCGGCATACGCAGCACCGAGATCGTGGGTCGAGTCAATGATCACCTCGAGGCGTCCGGCGCGTGGTTTCCTCCGATCGTGGACCTCTGCATCGCCGCAGCAGTCTCCGAGCGCCGGCTTCGCTCGGCGTTCATCGACTGCTACGACATGCCACCGTCTCGCTACCTGCGTAGCCGCGCCCTGTCCAGCGCGCATCAGATCCTTCGTCAACGGTCACCCGAACGGGATTCAGTCAGCACGATCGCATTGGCTCACGGCTTCCGGCACCTCAGCAACTTCGCGCTCTACTACCGACAGACGTACGGCTCCGCGCCGTCAGAGACGTTCCGAGCCAAAGCGCCTATCGTTGGGTAACGGTGTTCAGCGATTGCTCCAGGACCGTCCCGCCTCCGATCGTAGAGCGAATCCGGTGGCGGTAGTGCTTCTGGAGCATTCGCAGATCCTTGTGGCCGAGCTGGTCGGCGACCTGTTCAATTGGCATGCCGGCGTCGGACATCTTGGGGGCGACCTGACCGCCTACGCCTATTCGGCAATCTCGCTCACAGTTCGACCCGCGAGCCGCTCGATATCGACGTTCAGAATCACGGGCGAAGATCGAGCCGAAGCGCTCGACTACGGCCCTTGCCGAGCGCTCGATAATCGCGCCGAGCGGTCCACCGGCTGAGCGCTGAGCGTGGTCGCGTTACGTGCGGCCTTAACCGGCGGCGGGCCGCAACAGTTCGC
>JADWMG010000415.1 GCA_015767405.1 Actinomycetota bacterium | reverse complement strand
CGCTGACGGCGAGCGATTCATTGTTGACGATATTGCCGACGGCTTCGAGTACGGGCCCGTTCTGACGGCTATCAACGGCGACACGATGCTGGTCTTCTCAGGAGTCGAGTGGACTCGCTACACCTTCTCCTGAATCGTCGCTGGGTTCACCCTGAATTCGGCCGACGCGGGCAGATCCCTTGTCAGGAAGTGCGCCGAAGCCCCAGGTTTGACAAACTGTAAAAGTGACCGAGAACACCGACTCGTCTTCGACCGACGAACTTTCCGACGATCCGGTGGCATTCGAGGTCAACGGCACAGCCGTTTCGGTACGCCGTAGCCACCCGCACCTGTTGGCAGCGCTGCGAGAGGAACTTGACATCACCTCCCCGAAGGACGGGTGTTCGCCATCAGGTCAGTGCGGTTGTTGCACTGTGCTCATCGACGGGAAAGCGACGGTTGCCTGTCAGTTCAGCGTCGACAAAGCGGCTGGCAAGTCGATTACAACGCTGGAGGGATTTGATCAATCCGAGCGGGACGCATTCGCTGGTGCGTTCGCCGCGTGCGGCGGCCTGCAGTGCGGTTTCTGCATCCCTGGCATTGTCGTTCGCGCCAAGGCGCAGATCGATAAAAAGGGTGACGCGCTAACGCGGTCGGGCATGGCGCCGCACCTCGGCGCTCACCTATGTAGGTGCACCGGCTACGTGAAGATTCTCGATGCGATCATGGCTGTAGCGAAGGGTGAGACGTTCGAGCCAGCACTCGCCGGCGAGATCGGTGAGAGTGGCACCAAGTACGAAGCCGCGGAACTAAGCCTTGGCGACCGTGACTACATAGACGATATTCGGATCCCCGGGCTGCTGCATGCCGCGCTGCACTTGACTGATCATGCGCGGGCCGACGTCGTTGGAATCGATGCCGCGCTGGCGCTCGCCGCGCCTGGTGTCGAGGCGGTGTTCACCGCCGATGATCTGCCCGGTTATCTTCGTGTGGGGATCATCCACAAGGACTGGCCGGTGATGATTCCGGTCGGCGGTCGGACCTCATACGCAGGTGATGTGATCGCAGTGGTTGTGGCTGACACTCGTGACCACGCGCGGGCTGCGGCCAAGTTGGTCGGTGTCAGCTACGACGTTCGTATTCCGAACACAGATGCGCGGGCCGCTCTCGATGACAACGCTCCGCTCTCGGTATGGGGCACCGAGTCGAATGTGCTTTCGACCACGGCTTACACGCGTGGCGAAGACTTCGACGAGACGCTGGCGAGCAGTGCGTACACCGTCCACGAGACATTCCGCACGCAGCGCGTCGAGCACGCTTTCCTCGAACCCGAGTCATCGCTCGCGGTTCCATCTGGTGAGGGTGGAGCTCGGGTGCTGCACGTCTACTCGGGCGGCCAGGGTGTGTGGGACGACCGTGACGACATCGCGGGGGTGCTCGATGTCGACCCGTCACGGGTCACGGTCGAATTGGTCTCGAACGGGGGCGCCTTCGGGGGCAAGGAAGACATGAGCAATCAGGCCCATGCCTCACTCGCGGCCTGGAAGCTGGGCCAGCCCGTCAAGTGCACGCTGAGTCGTGAAGAGAGCCTGCGGATGCACGCCAAGCGCCATCCGATTGAGCTCGAATACTGGGCCGGGTGCGACACCGATGGCCGGCTGACCGCGCTGAAGGTCCGCGCCATAGGAGATTCGGGCGCCTACGCGAGCGTCGGGATGAAGGTTCTCGAACGGGCAGCTGGGCACGCGTGCGGTCCTTATCGCTGGGGGTCGATCGACATCGAGGCGATTGCCGTGAGGACCAACAACCTGGTCTGTGGCGCATTTCGCGGATTCGGAGCCAACCAGGCGCAGTTCGCGATGGAAGGTGTACTCGATCGGCTGGCAGCGGTGGTCGGGATCTCCGGTTGGGAGATGCGCAAGCGCAATGTCATCAAGCCGGGCGACGAGTGGGG
>JADWMG010000414.1 GCA_015767405.1 Actinomycetota bacterium | reverse complement strand
AGCGCGGTGATTCCGGAGACGGTGGAAGCAGCGGCTTGCGTGAAGGTGACGTTGCGAGGCTTGTGGGCCAACTTGTCCTCATCGGCGGCTGCATAGTCGGCGAACGATCCCTTGGCAATGCCGAAGACTTCGTCGCCGACAGAGAAGCGGGTGACGGCGGACCCAACGGCGACGATCTGGCCGGCAACATCGAAACCCATGATCGGCTGCTTCGGTTTCGTCAACCCGAGGCCGGCGAGGCGGACCACGTACGGCGTTCCGGTCATGAGGTGCGCGGTCCCCTGGTCGACACCGGCAGCGTGGACCTCCATCAGCACCTCGTTCGCACCGATTGTTGGGCGATCGATGAGGTCGAGTTCGAGGTTCTCGGCTGGACCGTAGGACCGCTGCACGATCGCTCGCATCAACGACTGACCTGATCCGGCGGACGATGCCGGTGCAGTGCTGGGTGTCTCGGGCGCCACTCGTTCGATTCGGTTTCGGGTTGTCGTCGTCATGGTTGGGTGCCTTTCGTGGGTGGTGTTCCGGATGCTGGCTGTACTTAGTACAACTACGTGTTGAGAACCTACCTGTACTAAGTACAATCGCCAACTAGGAAGAAGGGACACCGATGGCACCGAAACTAGAAGCCGACCACCGCCCGCCCAAGAAGACGGCAGCGTCGAACCGTCTGGCTTTGACCCGGGAGCGCGTGATCGAAGCAGCGATCGCGATGGCTGATGCTTCCGGAGTCGAGGCGCTGACCATCCGGAAGTTGGCGACCGAACTCGACGTCTGGCCGATGGCCATCTATCACCACGTGCCGAACAAGGACTCGATCATCGACGGCATGGTCGATCTGGTCTTCGACAAGATCGATATCCCCCCAACCGACCATGACTGGAAGACGGCAATCCGTCAGCGGTCCGTGTCAGCTCGAGAGGTACTCGCTCGTCATCGATGGGCGGCTCCGCTGATGGAATCGCGAAGGACGGCAGGGCCGGCGACGTTGCGACACCACGAAGCGGTCCTCGACTGTCTGCGTAACGGCGGCCTTTCGATCGAGATGTCAGCACACGCCTACGCGTTGATCGACGCGTTCATCTACGGATTCGCCTTGTTGGAAGCCAACCTGCCAGCCACCGGTGGCCAGGACATGGCAGACCTCGCAGAAACCATCATCGATCCGCTGCCCGCTGAGCTGTATCCACGCCTGATCGAACTCACGACCGAACACGTGCTGCAACCGGGCTACGACTTCGGCAACGAGTTCGACTTCGGACTCGACCTCATCCTCAACGGACTCCAAGCAACAGCAAAGCGGTCCAACCCCTAAACCGAGCAGCTCACCGCCGTCAGCAACGCAACAAACGCGCCGTTGCAGGATCACGACTGACCGCCCACGTCGTCGGACCGAAAGGGTCATCCGTTTGGCGGACGCGGATACAGCCGCATGGCCAACGATTGGCAGCGGTGATGGGGGTAGCGTCGACCTCATGCCTCTTCTCACCACCACGACCCAGAACAAATCCGATCTGTTGACCAAGCTGCTCCCGATCGCGTTTGTTGCCACTGCGGCGCTTTGGCTTGTCGTGATTTTGATCACTGATTTTCCCGCCTGGACTTTGGCCGTGTACGTCGCCGTGGGGATCCCGGCGATACAACGCTTCTCGCGGTCAGACAAGAACGACCAACCGAACTGAATCGGGACCAACCTGTAGGCCGCCCGGCTGGTTCGGACTTGGTGCTTCCTCCACCCGCACGTCCCCCGTCCGCTACTCGCCAGCTGGCGTGAAAACGCCGGGTCACAGACTCACGACCGAGTTTCGGGCGCCCACAGGAGTCACTTGGCTAACCTCGCCGCGTTGCCAACGTTCGCGCCCGCTTGGCGACTCGAAGGCTCGACTCGAACGCCGAATCACAGATTGCGAACCGACCCAGCTCTGTCGCGTCCCA
>JADWMG010000413.1 GCA_015767405.1 Actinomycetota bacterium | reverse complement strand
CCGCGGCTCTAGAGCCCGAGCACTTGGGCCGCGATATCGATGGTGCGGTCGGAAGATTCCTGATCCAGCACGGGAACCAGGAATTCGTCGATCGCATCGCGCTCGACGATCATCGACAGCTCGTTAGCGCACTCGTCGATAGTTCCCGAGATCACGAATGGAAGTACCCATTTGTCGCGGACGAGTTCACCGGCAGCTTCCAGACCACCAGACATTGCAGCGCGCAGACGACCAGCGTCCTCATCGTCCAGCCCGATCGACTCTTTCACGTCGGGAGGAGAGTCGATCAGCCGGTATGTCATGTGGTTCTTGGCGATCGTCATCGAGCGGTCGTCGGTGACCAGCATGGTTGAATAGCTGATCTTCGGGGCGTTGCCGGCCTCGTGACCGAGGCGACGAACACGTTCGATCGTCTCCGCGAGGAGCGGCTTGTAAATCACGTCCATCATTACGCCGTCGCATTGCTTGGCACCGAGTTCGAGCATCCGCGGTCCCCGGCCCGCCAGCCAGATCTCCGTTGAAGGTCTGGCGTAGTCGAGCGCTGCTCCGTGGATTTCGACGAACTCACCGAAGTACTCGGCTGGATCACTGCTGAAGAGAGCGCGGGATGCTTCGATGAGCTCGCGGACTGCCCTGACAGGCTTGGGCCGGCTGAGGCCGATCGGGTCGAGCGTCATGCTTCCGCCTGCGCCGACCCCGAGGAAAGCCCGTCCGCCACTGAGCTCGTCGAGTGCGGCAATCGCCCCAATCGTCGATGTCATGTGGCGGGTGTAGGGGTTGGTGATGCCAGGACCGAGACGGATCGTGTTTGTGGCAACGGCGATAGCGGTCAGGGTGACGTAGACATCGCGGGCGGCGAGGCCCTCGTCGTAGACCCAGCACCGCTCGAACCCTCGTTGCTCGGCGTGCTGAGCAAGCTCGACGATCGATGCAACCGGCGCTTCAGGAATGAGATTTACTGCGGCCTGGACCATATTCCATCCCCTTTGTCGAACTCTCCGTCCGTCAGGGATTGTGATCTCTGACTAAACAATGTTTGCTCGGACAAATGTATGTGCTGAGTAGTGTCGAGACAAGGACGCTCGATGCAAGGACGTAGATATGAATGAACAGCAGGAGGGAAGATTTGAGGGCCGGGTGGTTGTCATCACCGGGTCAGCCACGGGCATAGGGGAGGCCACGATGTCCCGCTTCGCATCAGAGGGCGCTTCCGTCGCTGGACTGGACAACCAAACTGCCAAGAATGAGGCCACCGCCGCGACGATCAGGCACGACGGGGGAGAGGCCATTGCCATCGAATGCGACGTGCGGTCCGAAGAAGCGCAGACGAATGCATTTGCCAAGGTTCTGGATCGCTATGGACGTATCGATGTACTGGTGACCAGCGCAGGGATCTACGTCGGCTCTGCGCTCGTTGATATCCCGATGGAGCGCTGGCACGACATCGAGTCGGTGAACCTCACAGGCGTTCTACTCTCGAACAAACTCGTGGCCGCGACGATGATCGAGCAGAAGTCGGGCTCGATCATCAATGTTGCATCGATGGCGGCCAAGACGAGTTGGCCCTATTCGGCTGAGTACTCGGCGACCAAGAGTGGTGTGATTGGCATCACGAGGTCGGTAGCGATGGAACTCGGGCCCGACGGCATCACGGCCAACGCGGTGTGTCCTGGCAACACAGTCACGGCGATGGTGCGAACGGTGGCTGCCGAGATTGGAGCGACACGCGACATGACGGGCGAAGAGTGGCTCGACATGCGGGCGAACGATACGGCGCTGAAACGTCTCGCCGAGCCGTGGGAAGTGGCAGGCCTGATCGCCTTCCTCGCCTCAGACGACGCCCGCTACATCACCGGACAGTCGATCGAGATCGACGGCGGCCTGATCCTCTCCTAGTAAACGTCTTGCGGTGAGCTTGAGCGCGGACAGGTCGCG
>JADWMG010000412.1 GCA_015767405.1 Actinomycetota bacterium | reverse complement strand
GCCGACCCCGCGAAACCTGACCGGTTTTCTGAGAAATCTTTTCCAGGCGGGATTTTTCAGCGCACTAGGTTGGAGCGAGCCATGTCGGCAACAGCAGAGCCTTTGACGGATACTGAGCTCGTCAACAATGTCGCGGCCGGAGAGCAGGCGTCGCTGGCCGAGCTGTACCAGCGCTATGCGGGCCCCCTCTTCGATTTCAGTGCCCGGATCGTCGGTCGCGACGCAGCGCCAGACGTGGTGCAAGCCACGTTCGTCAAGGCGTGGGGTTCGATCCAGAAGCAGGCGGCCCCCCGCTATCCGAAGGCCTGGCTGTACTCGATTGCTCGAAACGAAGCCATCGACGAACTGCGCAGATCCTCCCGAGCCGCACCGACCGACTTCGACGACGAGTTCACCTCGATCGACATGGCAGCGGCCGAAACAGCCGAGACCTCACCAGAGGTAGCCATGCAAGATCAGGAGATGGCCCAACTCGTATGGGCATCGGCCGCAGCGCTCAACGAGGAGTCCCGGTCGCTTCTCGACATGCAACTCCGACATGACCTGAGCAGTGAAGAGATCGCGGATCTGCTCGGCGTCGACATGCAGAACGCCTACAAGAAGATGTCGCGCGTGAGAGCGTCGCTGGAAGAGGCGGTCTCCGACGAATTGCTCCGTCGGGAGCGCGGCAATTGTGATGAGCTCGATGCGCTGACCGCCGACTTCGAATCAGCGGAGCTCACAGCATCGGCGCGTCGGGCAATCTCGAAGCACGTTCGATCCTGCGACGTGTGCGAGGAACGACGACGCCAAATGACGTCTCCAAGCGCCCTCTTCGCGCGCCTCTCGCTCATCCCGTTTGCCGTACCGGAGATGGCTGCCACCTACGAACGGATTCTCCCCGAGCTGTCGAAGTCGCCGGCCGCTGAACCGCCTACAAGCGAATCTGCCACCCAGTCAAGTTGGTGGTCGCGCGCTCCGCTCGGGGCGAAGATCGTGATCATCGCGGTACCGATTGTCGTAGCCATAATCGTTGTGCTGCTCCTCGCGAATAGTGACGACAGTGGTGACGACGCAACAACCGACCCGAATGACGCCATGAGCGTGACTCACCAGGTCGGTGTGGCGTCGGATGAGCCAATGATTGTGATCGAGTGGACCCCGCCATCCTCGGCTGAGGCATTCTCCGTGGAATGGACCGATCAGTCGGACACGTTGCCTGATGACATCGCCGACCTCGATGGCGATGCCACCGGTGTGACCAGCCCCTCACTCGACGACGGCACTTGGTACTTCCATTTACGAACCCAGGGCACGGACGGCTCGTGGACATCAACGCTGCATCTGGGTCCATTCGAAATCGCCGGAGTTGCTGTGGATGAGGTGTCACAGCCATCCACCACGGTCGCACCTGTCACCACCGTCGCTCCCAGCACAACGGCCGCACCGACAACAACCGCTGCACCCGCTCCCACCACCACCGAGGCACCGCTACAAGAGGATTGCGGGGAAGGCTCGATCGCCATCGACGGGTCATCGCCGGGGCTTGACCCGCGGCTGGAGCTGACGGGTATACGGCCGATTGTTGATGCGCCGACGAGCAATCTCTGGCTCGTAGCGTGCTTTGCCGCACCCTGGACCGACTCGGTGCCGCTTGACCTATTCAGCTTTGCGTTCGAGTTCGGGTTCGGACCGTCGGGCGACGACTCCTTGGTCCTGTACCAACTTCACGATGGCAACTGGACCGTGTTCGGTCAGAGTCAGAGCGGCGAGTACGCACCATTCTTCGTCCTTACGGCAAATGGCAACGTCATGTTCTTCACGGGGCTGGGAGTTCCGGAGGACTTCGAGGGGATCGTCACCTACCTGACGGCTTCAATGCCGACTGCCAGCGATCAACCTGTGCGCGTGAGCGGCGAAGTGCCGATCTCGCATTCTGAGATCGTTCCTACACCGGTAG
>JADWMG010000142.1 GCA_015767405.1 Actinomycetota bacterium | reverse complement strand
ACATCACCATCACGACCGAACATGCCGTGCCACGAGAGAGCAGGGCCATCGACGTCAACACCCCATCGTGCCATCCATTCCTGGAGTTCGGCTTGTCGCTTTGGCGACAGCGAGCGGCGCCTGAGCTTGAACGATGTAGAGGGGCGCTGGACTGATCGTGCGGCCTGGGTCATGGCAGACCAGGGCTCTCAGAATTGGCAACGGGATCAGTCGGCGCTGACGTCATCGCGAAAATTCCTTGAGCGTTGGATGCATCGAAGGCAAGGTCGATTCCGGAACCATCCGGGAGAGGCTGACGATCGATGAACTCGAAGAACGAGCCTGGGACCTGTCGCGAAACTGTTGAGCCCTCTGATGTACGAAAGGATCGATCGACCAGTGTTGCCCGATGCGCCGTCTGGCGGACTCGGCCCGATCCCGAGACCTCGACCGTTTCCTTGATCGGCCGACCGGCTGACCGTTCGGAGTCTGCTGTCGCCGCCACGTCCTCGACGCGATCGGTGGCGTGATTGAAAGCGGTGCCCTCGGTAGCTATCCACGCCATCTCTGGTGACTCGGATCGCAGCAGTTCGTAGTCGGTGTCGAGTGGAACCTCGTGCAAGCGACTGAAGCACGAAAACAGCACGGGCATGAGAGCCACGGCGTCGTTCTCCGCGATTGATTGTTCATCGGCGAGCTCATCGAGACGTTCCGCGGTTGCCTGATCGATCGGATCGATCGACGTACCGATCACCCTTTCGACCGCTTGGCGAAACTCCGAAGAGAACTCGTCGGGATGGAGTTCGCTGACGAACCATTGGCTGACATCATCGGACATGTCGTCGTGCGCATATGAGTAGCCGGTCATGCGAAGCTTTGTGAGCGGATACGTCTCGCGTCGCGAGTAGCCAAGGGGCTCTAGCACCCGGGAGACCTGCTCGATACCGGGCGGGACTGCGCTTGCGGTCGGCCACTCGACGGTACGTACCGCGCCATGATCGAGCATGATCTGGCGACCGGCAGAGGCCTGGGCACTGACGTACGCCTGCCCACTCGGAACCCGGCGCAGCAGATCGGAGAAGAGAGCGAGGTTCAAGGCGTGCGCGATGACGAAGCGCGGGACACGATTGGCTCCCTGGACGGTTTCTTCGACGAAAGGGGTGGCGACGATTTCGGCATGCGTGTTCGGGAGATGGGCACGCCTTGGGTTGGAGGCCTGTACGAGTTCCGCGAGCATTCAATCGAAGATACCCCCGCTCCCGATTCAACGTTCGGCGCTGGTTGGACAGAGCAGTACCATGTCTCTCATGGCTCGATCGCAACTGGACTTGATGCCCGGCGAGAAGATGGTGATGCATTCGCATCCCCACTGGTGGTTCTTCTGGAAGCAGGCCGCCGGTGGCCTCGTAGTTGTGCTTCTGCTCATCATGACGTCTGCCGTCAGCACCGACTGGCTGTCCGACGTGCTGTGGTTCATAACGGTGATAGCCCTCATCGTCTGGGTGGTGAACACGATCTACCAGTTTGTCCAGTGGAGGACCACTCAGTTCGCCGTAACTGATCAGCGCGTTGCCTATCAGAGTGGCGTAATTCGGCGCAGCGGTGTCTCGATTCCTCTCAATCGAGTCAACAACGTCAACTTCGATCAGTCAATGATCGCGAGGATGCTCAACAACGGGATCGTAATTGTCGAGTCGGCCGGTGAGACCGGTGATTCGGTCTTCGAGAACATTCCCGACCCTGAAAGCGTCCGGTCGTTGATTTTCGGTCAGGTCGAAGCTGATGAAACCGCCGACTCCGAGCGCGACGCGGCGGCGTTGGCGCGCATCCTCAAGGAACAGAACGTCGACGGTCCAGCTGCCCAATCTGCTCAGGATCGCTTGAAGGAACTCGAGGGTCTGCACGCTCAAGGCCTGGTGAGCGACGACGAGTTCGAAGTCAAGCGAAAGCAGATCCTCGACGACCTCTAGCGATGAGTTTCAGCGCGCACAGGTCGCGTCGAAACTCATCGGCAGACCGATACCGGGCATGATGGAGCAATGGCTGAGGTGAATGATCTCCATGTTGACCCGGAGGTACTCGAGCGTGTGCAGCGTCGGGTGCTCTGGTTGGCAACTCGGATGATTGACTCGGCCAATCACGATCGCCCTGTTCCGGAGGGCAACATGGCGGTGAAGGTTGGCGGGCATCAGGCTTCGTCGGCCTCGATGGTGTCGATCATGACAGCACTGTGGTTCGGGCATCTGTCGGGTGACGACAAGGTTGCGGTGAAGCCACACGCCAGCCCCGTGTACCACTCCATCAAGTACCTGACGGGTGAGCTCGACGAGTCTTACCTGACTCGGCTTCGCGAGATGGGTGGCCTTCAGGCGTATCCGAGCCGTACCAAAGATCCTGACGTTGCTGATTTCTCGACCGGATCAGTTGGCTTGGGCGCAGTGGCTCCACTCTTTGCCGCGATGGCGCGGCGCTACATCGAAGCTCAATTCGGCGAGGTGACCGATCGCCCCGCACGGTTCATCGCGTTGGTCGGTGATGCGGAGTTGGACGAGGGAAATATCTGGGAAGCCATTGCTGACCCGGCCCTGCAGGGCCTCGGAAACGTGATGTGGGTCGTTGATGCCAACCGTCAGAGTCTCGATCGAGTCATCCCAGATCAGAAGATCAAGAAGCTGATCGAGTTCTTCGATGGCGCCGGCTGGCATGTCGTCGAGGTGAAGTACGGCACATTGCTGGAGGAAGCCTTCGCACTTCCTGGGGGAGAGGAGCTGCGCAGTCACGTTGATGCGATGGAGAACGAGCGGTATCAGTCGCTGTTCGCCCTGCGAGGTTCGGCGCTGCGCGAGCGATTCCTCGGCGGCTCGTCCCAAGCACTTCGGGAGTTCATCGCCGATGTCTCCGATGATGATCTCTATCCGTTGGTGACGAACCTCGGCGGTCACGACCTTGCCGCGCTGCTGCGCGCATACCGCGAATGTGACATCGTTGACGACCGGCCCAGCGTCGTGTTTGCCTACACGGTCAAGGGGTGGGGGCTTCCGATCGCCGGCGACCCCCTCAACCATTCCGCTCTTCTCTCCGGTGAACAGATCGACGCGCTTCGCAACGAGACCGATCTGCCCCTGGAAGAGGAGTGGAGCCGATTCGCGCCCAGGTCCCCGGAAGGTGTGCTCTGCGCACACATTGGCGGGGAGCTGAACAACCAGCCGATTCCTCCTCGCGCGACATTGCCGATCCCGGACGCAACCGGGGTGCTGTCGTCGAAGGCCGTCAGTACGCAGGAGACGTTTGGGCGGGTGCTGACCTCTTTGGCAAATATCGAAGCAGTGGCCGCGCGCATGGTCACTATGTCGCCAGACGTAAGTGTGTCAACGAATCTCGGCGGATGGATCAACAAGATGGGGGTATTTGCTCCGGAGGATCGCCCGGACTACTTCGGCGCGGACCGCGTCCTGCGATGGGAAGAGACATCCTCCGGCCACCACATAGAGCTCGGCATCAGTGAGATGAATTTGTTTCTCGCGCTACATGCATTCGGTCTCGGTCACGAACTCCACGGTCAGCATTTGCTCCCAGTGGGCACTGTCTATGACCCATTCGTTTGTCGAGGTCTCGACGCACTCATTTATGCGCTTTACAACGATGCGCGGTTTGTCGTTGCGGGCACACCGGCGGGCGTGACTCTGGCGCCGGAGGGTGGCGCCCATCAGTCGTCGATCACTCCGTCGATCGGCTTGGAGCTCCCCGGGCTCAGTTACGCAGAGCCGGCCTACGCGCGGGCTCTCGACTGGTTGCTGTGCGATGGGTTGCAACGGCTGGGGTATCCCGACGGTGGGTCGCTCTACCTGCGCTTGTCGACGAGGCAGATCGATCAGGGCCCCTTTGATGCGGCGACTGAGCGGATCGGGATCGAGCAACTCCGTGTCGATGTTTTGGCCGGCGGCTATCGACTTCTCGAGCCAGGCGGCGCGGCCGACCTTGTAATAGCGGCATCGGGTCCGGTGGTCCCCGAGGCCGTGGAGGCTGCAGGAATTCTGGCCGACGAGGGAGTCAACGTCCTGCTGCTGGACGTGACCAGCTCGGATCGGCTCTACCGGGGATGGCGCAGTGAGGTTCGCGACGCGGCCAGGCACGCCCGTGTTCCGGAGAAACCCCATCAGCTCGCGAACCTTCTCGATGCCAGCGAACGACACGTGCCGATTGTGACGGTGCATGACGCGGCATCACATCACCTGGCGTGGCTCGGCAGTGTGTTCGGAGCTCTAACGGTGCCGATCGGTGTTGACCAGTTCGGGCAGTCGGGAAGTATTCACGACCTCTACGAGGTGTTTGACTTTCTTCCCGATCAGATTGCCAACGCCGCGTTCGTGGCCCTCGCCACCTGAGGATCCGCCCCGAACGCGTGAACGTCTTGCGCAGATAGTGCGCAACTTGTTCACGCGTTCGACTTCAATCAGCTACGTTTCGACGCTCGCGAACTGCTCGATGTCGGCGCGGTGTCCGGCTACAACGATCAGGTCGCCCTTACCGAGCAGCGTCGCGCTCTCCGCGTAGGTGAATGGACTGTCCTCAGGCTTTATGCAAACAACGGTTACCCGGTAGCGGGCGCGAATATCGGTGTCGCCCAGTCGCATACCTGCGAGATTCTGCGGCACGAACATTTCGATCAGCACGAAGTCATCGTCGAGGGCGAAGTACTCGATGAGTTCTCCGGTGACGAGACGGGCGACGCGGCTTCCCATTTCGGCTTCTGGAAAGACAACATGATGTGCTCCGACGAGCCCCAATATCCGGCCATGCGGATCGGTCATGGCCTTTGCCCAGATATTTGGGATTTTCAGATCGGACAGCGCACTTGTGGTCAGCACGCTTGCCTCGATATCGGTCCCGATACCGACGACAACCGTGGCAGCATCGGCGATCCCGAGTTGTCTGAGGGCTTGCTCGTTCGTCGTGTCAGCTTGTACGACGTGGGTCAGCACCTCAGCGAATCGCTGCACGCGCTCGCCATCGATGTCGACGCCGAGAACTTCGTGGCCCATCTCGATCAGGGTTGTTGCCAGAGTTGAGCCGAACCGACCGAGGCCGATGACGACGATTTCTCCCTGATGTTCGGGTGCTGGGCGTAATCCGCCCAAAATCGTGTGGATTGTTTTGTCAGCCAATGATCGGTCGCTCCTCGGGATAACGGTACACACGGACGTGATCGCGTAGGGCCCATGCAGTGACGAGAGTGATTGGGCCGACGCGACCAGCCAGCATGACGAAGACGAGAAGTAACTGTGCGGATCCGCTGAGACCTGCTGTAATTCCCGTTGAGAGCCCGACGGTTCCGAATGCGGAGGCTGCCTCGAACAGCGCCGACGTCAGCGATAGATCATCGAGCCCCATCAAGGTCAGTGTGGTACCGATGACCACAACGAGTGCGAGCATGACGATGGCTAGGGCTTGGCGGATGAGCTTCTCGGGGAGGCGTCGCCAGAACGCGGTGACGTCGATGTTGCCGCGAACCTCTGACCAGAGCACGAGAGTGAGTACTGCGACGGTGGTGACCTTTATCCCGCCACTTGTCGAGGCCGGTCCGGCCCCGATGAACATCAATACACTGACCACCAGCAGCGTCGGTTCGTTCATCCCGCCGAAATTCAGCGTGCTGAATCCTGCTGTGCGAGGTGTGACCCCCTGGAACCAGCCGGCAAGGAACTTGTCACCGAGGTCGAGGGGTCCCAGAGTTGCCGGGTTCGTCCACTCGAAAGCCAGCACCACGGCCGGACCGATTACCAGCAATCCGGCTGTTGCCCAGAGGGTGATCTTGGTATGGAGGCTCCAAGGGATGACGCGCTTGGATCCGGTGTTGCGCCGGTGTTGCTCGTGACGCCACATTTCCACAAGGATCGGGAATCCAATACCGCCGATGATGAATGCCCCAGATATCGAGAGAACTACCACGGGGTCGTTTGCAAACCGGGCAAGGCTGTCCGTGTAAAGCGAGATGCCTGCGTTGTTGAACGATGACACCGAATGGAAGATTGCCGAGTACGCCGCGCGTCCGGGGCTGTCTTCGTATCCGCCATGCCAGAATCGCACGAAGAGGATCAGCGCGAGAATGCCCTCGACGCCCAGCGTGATGCGGGCAATCGCGGCGATCAGTGTCCGGAGTTCACCGACGTCTACTGCACCGATCTCCGCCTGAGCGACCATGCGCTGGCGGAGCCCAACTCGATTGGAAGCAATGAGGGCCAGGAGAGAACCGATGGTCATAATTCCGAAGCCACCGATCTGGATGAGAGCAAGAATCACCAGTTCGCCGAAGAGGGAGAAGTCGTCGATCGGCACAGTCGCGAGCCCGGTCACAGTGGATGCAGAGGTCGACATGAACAGAGCGTTCTCGAAACCGATCTGTGTCCGGCCATCGCTGGCCAAGGGGAGCCAGAGCAACGCTGTACCGATCGCGATGAAGGATACGAAGCCGATGACAACCAGCTGCGCTGGATTTGAGTTTGCAGCAATCAGCCGCAGGCGTGGCACCGGGTGATCCTATGGCGGGGGTACCGGTCGGGATGGAACGGAGATCGAGGCACTGTTCGCCGGTGGTTCAGTGGAGCGTCGCGAAGCTGACGGCATCCTGTGGGGATGTTCTTGGGAGAGGATCTCCTCGCGTATCTTGTGCTCGCGTTCGGCGGAGCGTTGTTTGTCGGCAACTTGCTCGCCGTTGTGCGTCCACCCGCCGCGCAACTCGACGAATCGAACCTCGAGCGGGCGCCGGTCGCCCGGAGCCTCTTCTTTTCTGG
>JADWMG010000411.1 GCA_015767405.1 Actinomycetota bacterium | reverse complement strand
TGTCTCCGTCCAAATTCTTGAGGTATCCATCAATGTCGCTCAACTGGTCGCCAGATCGCGACAGCCCGACTCCACCCGCCTGCAGGCCAAGGACGATCTCACCCGACTCCAGAGAATCGTCAAGGAACGCTTCCACCGCCCCAGCAACGGCGGTGTCGTACCTTTTGATCGCCGAGCTCAGCACGTGGGACCGGTCGATCTCGGACATTGTGGTCTTGTACTCATCGGTGTCTGACCCGATCACCCACAGATGTCGGGACGTCGACATCTCCGTGGCTGCGCGAAGCACACCGGTACCCGACTCACCAGCGTCGTGAAAGATCACGTCCGCTCCCTCGCCGTAGATGGCTGCGGCCAGTTCGCGGGCGAGGTCTGGCTTCGTTCGTGCAGTCGCCCGTGGATTCTCCACCGGACCCAGGTACGCGGACACAACGGTGATGTCAGGATCCACGAAATGGGCGCCCTGCTCGAATCCCGTGCGCGAGCTCTCCGTGGGAAAGATCTGGAGACCTCCAATGAATCCGACAACTCCCGTCGTCGACGTTTTGGCAGCGGCTGCACCAGCAAGGAAGGCACTGTCCTCGACGGCGAAGTGGATCTCGGTGATGTTCGGCAGCTCGATATGGAGTGCCACCGGATCGATGGCCACAAACCGAACGTCAGGGTAATCCGGGGCAACCTGCTCCACCTGCATGTCGAATTCTCTGCTCACGATGATCATCGCGGCACCGGTCTCGGCGAGATGCCTGAGATCTGCCTCGGCATCGACCAACGGCTCGAGGCGCTCAACGGTGATGTCGAGCCCTCGTTCAGCCGCGGCTGCTCCAGCAATCATGAGATCGTTGATACCCACATCGCCTGTCACACCGTGCACGACGACGATTCTGGGTGGCTGGCCACTGAACACGGCAATGAGTATGCCGATCGCGACGGCAGCAACGACGAGCCCTCCCCCTGCTAGTCCCAGCAATCTGCGACTGGCCTGCCTATCGCGCTTGGATTCTCGGGCGGATCGCTGTGTTTCGAGTCGTAGCTGCTCCTCACGGCGTTCGATCGACGCGTCGAGGAATCGCTGCTCGGGCGTGCTGAGCCGCAAGGTGCTGACGCTGGCCCACTGTTCATAGTTCGCCAGCCGTTCGCCCGACAGTAGGTAGTCGGCGTTGCGATCCGACACCGTCCATTCTGTGAGCGCTGTCGTGAAACGTGCATGACGAATCACGTCGTCACGGCCATCCTCGATCCAGCGTCTTAGCCGGCTCCACTCCCCGAGCAGAGCTTCATGGGAGACTTCCACTGTTGGTGACCCGCTCACGTAGTCGCGGTCGAAGGTCAGCAGTCTGAATGACCCGAACTTGTCGAGCACGGTCTGGAGATCCACAATGTCGACGGCGATAGCAACGATCTCGGAGGCGGCAACTCGACGGCGGCTCCACGCGTCAACCCGTGCAATCGTCACCAGTCTCAAGAACAATTGCTTGCATGCCTCCTGTTCATCGGGATCGAACGTCTGGAACAGATCCTCGGCGCGGCGCGTGATCGCACCTTGAACGCCCCCCATCTCCTCATACACCTCAGCGGTGAGGAGATCGCCCGACCTCCGATCGAACAACTCCGTCAACGCATACTGGAACAGCGGAAGGCCACCAGTCTGGCCGGCAACGTCCGTGAGCAGCCGAGCGAGCAGGGTGGTCTCCAACTGCACACCGGCCATTGCTGCAGGCTGCTCGGCGGCGACCTCCAGCTCATCTGGAGTCAAGGGCGTCGTGTTCACGACGCCCTCGCTGAGTAGATCGGCAAACCCCACGTACTCCAACGGACGATCGTAGAAGTCGGCTCGCAGCGCGACCACAATCACGATCCTGCCGTGGGGATCGCTCAAAGCCATCTCGAGATTGCGAATGAACCGTCCGCGCTCTTCCTCCGATTCGACCAGCGTGAACA
>JADWMG010000410.1 GCA_015767405.1 Actinomycetota bacterium | reverse complement strand
GCCTTATTCGGGGCCGGCCGGGCCTGGTCGGGTGCACGCCGCTCGGCGTGATGCGTTTGCTCGAACGGTACGACGTCGACATCAGCGGAAAGCGGGCCGTCGTGGTCGGTCGCTCGACACTTGTCGGCCTGCCACTGACGTTGCTTCTCGCCCGAAAGGGTGTCGACGCCACAGTCACGCTCGCCCACTCACGAACCAAGGACATGGCTGACGTTGTGCGCCAAGCCGACATCGTTGTTGGCGCGGCCGGTCAGGCGCGGATGATCACAGCCGACATGGTAAAGCCGGGCGCGGCCGTCATCGACGTTGGTGTGTCACGCACCGAATCGGGCATAGTCGGTGATGTCGATTTCGAGCCGGTCAATGAGGTTGCTGGCTGGATCACCCCGATGCCGGGCGGTACCGGGCCGATGACTATTGCGTGCCTACTGGAGAACACCTTGACTGCCGCACAGCTGCAAGGTGCATTCCCCGCGGACTCATGACAGGTTGCGTTCCATCGGCGCGCGTGGCAGTATTGCTCTTGTGTACGCATCAACGCGCGTCCTCAATTCGCTTGTAGTACTTATCCGGTAGCACGCCGGCCCAAACGCCGCGCGTGCTCACGACCTCCCAGACGGGAGGTCGTTTGCTTTTTCGGCGTCACTTCTCGAATTCGCAATCAACCCCCACAGGAAACTCACCAGGAGCACACTCATGGCTGAACGATTAACAGGCGCTGAAGCGCTGATCAGGGCACTGGAACACGAAGATGTCGAGCTCATCTTCGGGTACCCCGGCGGCTGTATTCTCCCCGCCTACGACCCCCTCATGGAGAGCTCGATCCGCCACATTTTGGTGCGTCACGAGCAGGGCGCCGGCCACATGGCCGAGGGTTATGCCCATGTCTCGGGAAAGCCCGGAGTTGCAATGGTGACCTCGGGTCCGGCTGCGACGAACCTTGTTACGCCCCTCATGGACGCCTACATGGACTCCATTCCGATGGTCGCAATCACCGGCCAGGTACCGGTTGCAGCGATCGGCAGTGACGCGTTTCAGGAGTGCGACACGGTGGGGATCACCCGATCGTGCACAAAGCACAACGAACTGGTGATGTCGGCTGACGACATCCCGATGGCCATTCGCCAGGTATTCCACATCGCCACGACGGGCCGACCCGGTCCGACACTGATCGACCTCCCGAAAGACTGTCTGCAAGACGAGATGACGTGGTATTGGCCGACTGATGACGAGGTCCTCGCATCACTGCCCGGGTATCGCCCCAACACCAAAGGCCATCCACGGATGATCAAGGAGGCGGCTCGCCTCATTCTCGCGTCTGAGCGCCCCATCATCTACGCCGGTGGCGGCATCCTCAAGGCCCGTGCCGCAGAACCGCTGCGCGAGCTGGCGGAATTGGTCGATGCCTACGTGGTGACAACGTTGATGGCGCGCGGGGCCTTCCCCGACAACCATCCACTGTGTCTGGGAATGCCCGGAATGCACGGCAACGCAACCGCCGTGACGTCGATGCAGAAGAGCGACCTGTTGATCGCGCTCGGTTCGAGGTTCGACGACCGCATTACCGGCAAGGTTGATGCGTTCGCACCTGATGGCCAAATACGTCATCGAAGAGATCATCAAGGAGATCAAGAAGCTCCTCGAATCGGGGACTGTCCAGGCCGACACTTCGGCGTGGAAGAGCCGTGTGTCGGGGTGGCGTGAGCAGTTCCCGATGACCTACGAACAGTCAGCGCCAGGAGAGGCCCTCAAACCGCAGTTCGTCATCGAAGAACTGAGCAAGCTCGCCCCTGAGCACACGATTGTTGCTTCCGGAGTCGGCCAGCATCAGATGTATGCGTCCCAGTTCTTCGAGTTCAACGAGCCGTATACGTGGCTGAACTCGGGTGGTCTCGGAACGATGGGGTTCTCGATTCCAGCGGCCATCGGAGCGAAGGCTGCCAGGCCCGATACGACGGTGTGGGCGGTCGACGGCGACGGCTGTTTCCAGATGACCGCACAGGAACTCGTTACGGCGACCATCGATGAGCTTCCGATCAAAGTGGCGTTGCTCAACAACAGCCACCTCGGAATGGTCAAACAGTGGCAGGAGATGTTCTACGACGAGCGGTATTCCGAAACGCGCCTGCATGAGAAGGTGCCGGACTTCGTGAAGTGGGCGGAGTCGATGGGTTGTGTTGGCATTCTCGTCGAGTCACCCGAAGAAGTGGCCCCGGCGATCGAGAAGGCGAACTCGATCAACGACCGTACGGTTGTCGTCGAGTTCCGGACCGACGCCGCAGAGAAGGTCTTCCCGATGGTCCCTGCCGGCCAATCGAATGATGCACTGATTCTCCACCCAACCCAAGATGACACTTCAGGAGCCCTCGAGTGATGGCCAACCAGTACGAGGGGCAATCCCTCAACCACCACATCTTGTCAGTGCTCGTCCAGAACCGCCCCGGCGTTCTGGCGCGGGTTGCCGGCCTGTTCGCGCGGCGCGGATTCAACATTTTCTCGCTGGCAGTTGCTCCTGCGGAGACCGAAGGCCGTAGCCGGATCACGATTGTCGTCGATGTGCAGTCCGCACCACTGGAGCAGATCACGAAACAGCTGTTCAAGCTGATCGACGTGATCAAGATCTCCGAACTCGATCCCCGTCGTTCAGTCGAGCGAGAGCTGCTGATCTGCACGGTGAAGGCCGACGACGACAAGCGCGGCAAGGTCATCGAATTGGTCAACATCTTCGAAGGCAAGATTCTCGCCGTTTCCGAGCTGGTCGTGACGGTGAGCCTCGAGGGGCACCCTGACAAGCTCGATGATTTTGAAGATCTGCTCGATGCATATGGCATCGTTGAGCTCCAACGCACGGGCCGGGTGGCCCTGCCGAAACTCGAACGTGGCGCTCGTATGCGCGCTGTCAATCAATTTCAAACTCCGTCCTCAACATCTACCAAAAATGGAAAGGCTGGCTGACATGGCCGTCACCGTCTATTACGCAAGCGATGCCGACAGCTCGATCATCCGAGACAAGAAGGTCGCCGTCATCGGATATGGCTCGCAGGGTCATGCCCACGCGCTGAATCTGAAATCTACGACGAGTCAATTGCCGAGCACATGACGCCCGGCAAAGCACTTGCGTTTGCGCACGGATTCAACGTGCGGTTCGGTCGGATCAAGGCCCCGGATACTTGCGACGTCATCATGATCGCTCCGAAGGGTCCAGGTCACCTCGTCCGTCGTACTTACACCGAGGGCGGCGGTGTTCCTGCTCTCATCGCAGTGGAGCAAGATGCCTCTGGCCAAGCACGCGCCGTGGCGATGTCGTACGCCGACGCAATCGGCGGCACGCGCGCCGGAGTAATCGAAACCACATTCTCCGAAGAGACCGAAACTGATCTGTTCGGTGAGCAGGCTGTGCTCTGTGGCGGAGTCACAGCTCTCGTGCGTGCGGGCTTCGAGACACTCACCGAGGCGGGCTACGCCCCTGAGATGGCGTACTTCGAGTGCCTTCACGAGGTGAAGCTGATCGTCGACCTCATGTACGAAGAGGGTATTGCCGGGATGCGCTACTCGATCTCCGACACCGCCGAGTACGGCGATTTGACTCGCGGTCCGCGTGTCGTGACCGCGGCCACGAAGGCCGAGATGAAGAAGATCCTCGGCGAGATCCAGTCGGGTCAATTCGCCGATGAGTGGATCGCCGAGTCGGAGTCAGGCCGCGAGAACTACAAGCGTCTCCAAGAAGAGGGCAAAGATCACCCGATCGAAATCATCGGAGGTCAGCTCCGCTCCATGATGCCCTTCATCAGCGCTGGCAAGCAGAAGGTTTCTGACATCTCCGGCGGCTGAATCTGGCTGGCTGGATTGAAACCCTAGTTGTTTGGTCGGGTTTCGGCGTGTAGGGTCTCGCCCCTATGAGCGACCAGTGGGGATTCGAGACCAAGCAAATTCACGTCGGCGGCGAGCCCGATCCGACAACCGGTGCGCGGGCCGTACCGATCTACCAGACGACTTCGTACGAGTTTCGCGACACCGAACATGCCGCGAACCTGTTCGCGCTCGCCGAGATCGGCAACATCTATACGCGCATCATGAACCCGACGCAGGGAGCGCTCGAAGCGCGGGTCAATGCGCTTGAAGGGGGTTGCATGACGGCTGTCGGTTTGCCGGGAACGCTCGCGGTCTCCTCGGGCCAGGCAGCGTCGACGATCGCTCTGATGACGCTCTGCGAGTCCGGTGACCACGTCGTGGCATCGCCGTCGCTTTACGGCGGTACGTACAACCTGTTGCATTACACACTGCCGAAAATGGGCGTCGAGGTCACATTCGTTGACGATCCAGACAACCTCGACGACTGGCGTGGCGCGATCCGCGACAACACGAAGGCGTTCTACGGCGAGATGCTCGCCAACCCGCGTAACGACATCTTCGATGTCGAAGGCGTGTCGGGAGTTGCTCACGACAGCGGCATTCCACTGATCGTCGACAACACGGTGCCGACTCCATTTCTGATCCGGCCTCTCGAGTGGGGAGCCGACATCGTCGTTCACAGCCTCACCAAGTTCTGCGGTGGCCACGGCACCTCGATCGGCGGAGCGATCGTCGATGGCGGCACTTTCGACTACGCCGCATCCGGTCGATTCCCGAACTTCACCGAGCCCGACCCGAGCTATCACGGCCTCGCCTACTTTCCGGCTCTCGGCCATGGGGCGTTCATTCTCAAGGCACGTGTCCAGATTTTGCGTGACCTCGGCTCGGCGATCTCGCCGTTCAACGCATTCTTGATCATCCAGGGTCTGGAGACACTGAGCTTGCGCATGGAGCGCCATTTCTCCAACGCTCAGAAGGTCGCCGAGTTCCTCGAATCTCGCGACGAAGTCGAGTCGGTCTCCTTCGCCGGCCTGCCGTCGAGCCCCTGGTATGAGAGGGCTCAGAAGTACGGCGAGGGTCGCGGCGCCGGATCAATTGTGGCGTTCGAGATTTCGGGTGGAGTCGATGCCGGTAAGAAGTTCGTGGAGGGCGTCGAACTGCACAGCCACGTTGCCAACATCGGTGACGTGCGCAGCCTTGTCATCCACCCAGCGAGCACGACACACAGTCAGCTGAGTCCCGA
>JADWMG010000141.1 GCA_015767405.1 Actinomycetota bacterium | reverse complement strand
AAGCGGGCGGGGATTGCCCGATCAGTTGTGAAGCGGGCCATCACATGTTGAAGCACGAGTCGCTCGTGGGGGAGCAGGGCGTCACCCTCGTATGCCGAGGCCGCTGGGCGAACCCGGGCGAGTTCGTCGTCTTGGTCGTCAGGTGGGAGTATCCGTAACCACCCTCTGGCTGCAAGGTCGATCACTGTGGCCCGGAATGCGGCTGCGGTGACGGTTGCGTCATTCGTGAGCAGGCTGACGACTGCCGGCGATTCCGAGCGCAGTGCACCGGCTGATGCGGCTGGGCTGGGTCGTGGGGGAGCGACCCGTTTCGAGGCGGCGTGCAGCGTCAGGAACCCGGCGATCGTAAACAGGATAGACAGACCTAGCAGCGCGGCTGAGTGCGCAGGGGCGAAGACGTCGAGTGTCGCCCCCACCACACCAATTGTCATCGACTCATTGTGCCACTATGACGGCGCGAGCGAAGGATCTGCGCGAATTTGTCACTGTTCCGTGACGATGGGCTCCTCATTGCGAACCCAAATCGTGCGTTGCGGGAACGGAATCTCGATTTCGGCAGCGTCGAGGGCGTTCTTGAACGCCTCTCGCAGGGTGCGCTGCAGCGCCCATTGCGTTCCCGGCTTGGTCCGCACAGTGACCCGGATCGTGATGCCGTCGGCGCCGAGCGCCTCGACACCGAGGAGTTGCGGCGGATCGAGTACCGCGGTCTTCCATTCCTCTGTAGCGCAGACTTCAGATGCGCAGTCGATGATGACCCGGCGGGCTTGGCCGAGATCGCAATCGTATGCAACGTCGATATCGATTAGAGCTACGGACCAGAGCTGCGACAGATTGCCGACGCGGCGGGCTTCGCCGTTCGGGACGTGCCAGACGGTTCCATCGACACCGCGGAGTGTCGTCGCTCGCAGCGATATGACTTCGACCGTTCCGACGGCCTCTCCGAGATCCACTACGTCACCGATTCCGTACTGATCTTCGAGCAGAATGAAGAGACCGGCCAGGCAATCCTTGACGAGACTTTGGGCACCGAAACCGAGTGCAACGCCTGCAATTCCGGCCCCGGCGATCAGGGGAGCAAGGTTGACCCCCATTTGGCCGAGGATCATGAGCAGAGCGATGACCCAAATGATCGCGGTGGCCGTGTGGTCGACAACGACGGTTATCGAATGCACTCGTGCGAGGCGCCGAGGGTCGCTCTCATCGCCGACCGAGTCTGATTCGCCGAGTAGGCCTTCCGGAGTGTTGATCCCGAGGCGCTGCAGATTGCGGGCCGCGCTCGACCGATCGGGGGCGACCATTCGCGCCACGGCCCGGCCTAGGTATCGACGGGCAAGGAAAGAGAGGAGTAGCGCCCCGGCAACGATCAACACGACCACGAAGAGCCACTCCGCTATTTGGACGAGTACGCGATTGCCATTGGTCGCGTCGTAGACCGTTTCGCACAGCCAAGTCGGGCTGGTGCCGCAGCCCTGCTCGAGGTCTTGATCTACAGATGCAGCAGCGAGGATTGAGTCCACGGAAGCGAAGGTACCCATCTGGGCATGGTGCATTCAGTGACCCTGGCAAAATCGGACCTTGAATGGCACGAAAGGGGTCTGACCCCAAACGTGTCATTCGAGGTCTGGCGAATCTGGACCGGGTAACATGGCGCTCGCTTCGCGAACTGCTCACGCCTCGCGGCAGAGCGATCAACCGGCACGCAGCTGCCGGTTGACCCCTCGAGGCGCAAACGGCCACGAATAATGCGGAGGAACGCCTCGATGTCAACAACACCAATTCGTTTGGGAGTCGTTGGCACCGGCTATGTCGGGCTTACCACCGGGGCCTGTTTTGCGCACCTCGGCCACAGGGTCGTGTGCGGCGATATTGATCAGCGCAAGGTTGATCTGTTGAACCAAGGCCACATTCCTATTGTCGAAGCAGGCCTCGAGCAGATCGTGAACGACGCTCGTTCCGCTGATCGTCTCAGTTTTGTGTTCGGGGCAGAAGCCGCGGCCGCTGACGCTGACATCGTCTTTCTCTGCGTTCCCACTCCACAGGGTGATGACGGAAGCGCCGACCTCAGCTACATCGAGCAGGCCGCGCATCAGATTGCCCCTGTCCTGAAGCCTGGGGCAGTGGTGGTCAACAAGTCGACTGTGCCGGTCGGATCCACCATCGAGGTCGAACAGGCGCTTCAGCGGCCTGACGTGTACGTCGTCTCCAACCCGGAGTTCCTGCGTGAGGGAACCGCTGTGACCGACTTCCTCCATCCGGACCGTGTGGTTATCGGTAGCGCTGATCGTGGCGCAGCTGAACGTGTTGCTGAGTTGTATGCGGGCATCGAAACTCAGATTCACGTCACAGACCCGGCTTCGGCCGAGACGATCAAGTACGCCGCGAACGGCTTCTTGGCGATGAAGATTTCGTTCGTCAACGCGGTCGCCGCGATGTGTGAAGCCGTCGGTGCCGACGTGGGAGCCGTGGTTGACGGCATAGGTTCTGATCCGCGCATTGGTACTCAGTTTCTGCAGCCAGGTCCGGGTTGGGGCGGCAGTTGTTTCCCGAAAGACTCGCGGGCCCTAGTGAAGATTGCCGAGGAGCACGGATACAACTTCACAATGATGCGCGGGGTAATCGATGTGAACGACGAACAGCTCGAACGCATGGTGCACAAGATCGTGCGGGCTTCGCATCGTTCCGACCACGACTTGACCGGAATCACGGTCGGAGCCTTGGGGCTGACCTTCAAGGCTGGGACGGATGACCTCCGCGAATCGCCGGCGATGGCGATCATCGGTGTGCTGCGAGCAGCCGGCGCAACTGTCAGGGCCTTCGACCCGACAACCGTTGGCGAGCTGTCGCCTCACCAGAGCGAAGTGCTCTCCGGCATCGAACTCGTCGATGATCCTCTCGATATCGCGGATGGTGCTGATGTCATGGTCCTGTTCACGGAGTGGCCAGAGTTTGCAAAGCTCGACCTGAATGGGTTGGCTGCGCGGGCGGGAGCGGGCACCACTCTTGTGGACACGCGGAACCTCCTTGACCCGACGCTCGTGCGCGAGTCGGGCTTGAACTATGACGGCGTCGGTCGTAGCTGATGCGCGTCGTTGTTGCGGGCGGGTCAGGGTTCCTCGGATCGCACGTTTGTGAAGCATTGTTGAATCGAGGTGATGAAGTTGTCTGCCTTGACAACTTCATTACGGGAGACAAGCGGAATGTCGCTCAGCTCGTGACGCAAGAAGGCTTCACGCTGATCGAACATGACGTTGTCGAGCCCGTCGCTGTCGAGGGCAGCGTTGACGCTGTCATGAACCTTGCCAGCCCGGCGTCGCCGAAGGATTACCTCGCGATGCCCATCGAGACGCTTGATGTCGGAAGCAGTGGTACACGTCAACTGCTTGACCTAGCGCGTCGACACGATGCTCGTTTCTTCATGGCCTCGACGAGTGAGGTGTACGGCGATCCGCTGGTTCATCCGCAGCCGGAGGCATATTGGGGTCACGTCAACCCAATCGGCGAACGTAGTGTTTACGACGAGGCGAAGAGATTCTCCGAGGCACTGACCATGGCGTATCGCCGTGTCTACGACACCGATACCCGCATCGTTCGGATCTTCAATACTTATGGGCCCCGAATGCAGGTGGATGACGGGCGGGTCGTATCGAACTTCATCGTCCAGGCGCTGCGCGGAGACCCTCTGACGATCTATGGCGACGGCAGCCAGACGCGCAGTTTTTGCTACGTCGCCGACGAGGTTCGAGGATTTCTTGCACTTCTCGACAGTGATGAACCAGGACCCATCAACATCGGGAATCCGGTTGAGTTCACGATGCTCGAACTCGCCGATCTGGTGATCGAACTCACGGGTTCGCAAGCCGGCATCAGCCACCGACCACTGCCTAATGACGACCCACAGCAGCGCCAGCCGGATATCAGTATGGCCAGGGAAAGGCTCGGCTGGGAACCCGAAGTTGCGCTTCGCGAAGGTCTGGGTCTGACGATTCCGTACTTCGCCGAACAGCTCTCAGCTTGATCAATACTTGACTATCCGGTCGCTCGGGCCACCTTCCGCCACCCCGGAACCACGCAGAGTGTGACATTCGCCTTGATCTTGACCACGTTCAGTGGTTAGGGGGCTCCCTGTGTCGTATCCTCGGCCGAGGAGCAGATTGATGGACTCAAAGAAACTCTCAGAATCGTCGAGCGTCGCACGACTGATCGTTGCAGTTGTCGCGTTGTCATCTCTAGCGGCCGGAACGACGATTGTGGGCAGTGTGATAGAGATCACCGCCTCGACACCGGCATCGACCGTGCGCGCTACTCAGGCATCCCGCTAACCCGCGTCGCGCCTGCGCGATGAGTACTCTCGAAGTGTGGAGGACGACGACCGGCATGGTGTGAACTCCAGATTCTGGGAGCCAGACCCAACCACGGGGCGGGTCGGCAACGTGTTAATTCTGTGGGTGCGACCGTGTTGCCAATTCAAGCGTACGGGCAAGCTCTCGTCTGGAATGTCGAGCTACGCGTGAAGTCATCCGATCGCGAGTTCGACCGGTTCTTCCTCGCCAACTACGACGCCGTTGTGAAGGCTCTGACCCTGATCACGGGCGACAAGGAACAAGCGACCGATGCTGCGCAAGAGGCCTTCATCAAGGCCTACGCGAAGTGGTCCAAAATCCGTTCGTATGACGCGCCGTCTGCGTGGGTTCGTCGCATCGCAATCAACATCAGCCGAGACAGTCATCGATCGGAACGTCGTCGTCGCCGCCGTGAGCTGCCACACCTTGTGTCCGATGCCGACTCACCTGCGGAACAGATTGTTGGCGACGATTCCGCACGGCGACTTCTGGCCGGACTTCCGCGTCGGCAGCGGGAGGTAGCAACGCTGTTTTACGTCGATGATCGTGGCATCGCCGACATCGCGGCCATCCTCGGCTTGAGCGAGGGGACGGTCAAGTCTCAGCTCGCGGACGCGCGTGAGGGAATGCGCTCGACTGTCGACCGTGATGGTGCGGAACGATGAATTCCGACGATCAGTTCTTCAGATCGCAATTGAGTGGCCGACCTGTGTCAGGAGATGCCGACTTCGCGCTCAACTCGCTCAAGCCGACGATGAAGAGGGCGCGACTACGCCGCCAAGCTGCAGTCGGAGCGTTGACTGTGGCGCTGGTCGGTATGGGAGGAGCTGGCGTGGCTGCGGTGAGTTCCTCACGAGCGACGCCGACATTGCAGACTTCATCAGCGCCGGCGGAGACCCGGAGTGCGACAGAATCGTCCGAGCCCAGCGACGTCGCAACGGGCACCAACGAAGCCGATGATGGTGGCAGCTCGCGTGGGGTGGACGCGGTCGGGGGTGATGGTGAACCGTCGCAGTCATCAGTGACACCGGCATCGACAGATACGCAGACATCGTCAGAAGTGTCGGATTCGTCGATCCCCGCGGTGTCTGCTCCAGGACAGCCGGCGGTCGCTTCACCTGCCGGGACGACAGTTCCGTCGGCCCCGACGGTCACAATCGCAGCACCAGTGGTCCCACCGGTCACGACGGCGGCACCCGTGGTCCCATCGGCTCAGCCTGCAACCACGACGACGTCGACCAAGGCTTCCGCGGGCGCAACGACAACGCCGACTTCGGCACCTGGGGAAGAGGCGATCACGAGCAGTTGCGGTGTTGTCACGGTCGGATTCTCCGGAGACAGCGTGAACTTGTTGGTCACGCAGCCTGGTTCAGGCTATGAAGTCGACGTGAAGAATGCCGGGCCCCAGGAGGTCGAGGTCGGCTTCGCCGGCGGCGGCAAAGAATGTGAGGTGAAGGCCCGCATGCAATCGGGGCAATTCACCTACTCGGTCGACAACCACGACTCTTGAATTCCGTCGTTTGTAGGTAATTTTTTGGGCGTATACGACCCAAATATTACCTACAAACGAAGAATCGGGGGGCTGGTTCAGACAGTGACGTCCTCGCGAGCGCGGACTACGCGTCGGGGGTTCAACTTCGCCTTGCGGGTAGCCATTATCAACACGATCATGAGAAACGCGACGACGTTGATCGATGCGAGTGCGGCGATGCGAAACCATTGGTTCTCGTTGTCGGTTCCCGCAGCAATTGCGTGGTAGGTGGCAACGAAGTACAGCAGGAAGCTGGATCGATGGACCCAACGCCACAATGCCCGCGGTAGGTGTTTCATTGCGAGCGAAGTGACCTCGACGGCGACGAGGATGTAGAAGGCCACGATCCCGAACGCGACTGGGCCCGGTTTCCAATCTGCCGCCATCGGGACGAGCAGCTCTGTCCAGCCGAAGTAGACGTAGTTATCGCCGACCAAACCTGCGAGATGGATCCCCGTGAAGAACACTGCCAGCCCGCCGAGATAGCGGTGGAAGTCGAGTAGCCAGGCAGGGCTCGATGCCTTGGCGACAGCTTTTGTCGAGATGAACAGCCCCCAGCACACCGACAACGTGACCAGCGCCCAGGCCATGATCCCGGATGATCTAGAGACGAACCACAGCAGTTGAGGATTCATGCGGTGAGCACCAAGGTCTCGATTGTTTCGTAGGGCCTCGTCGGATCACGGTGCACGAATAGCCCTGTCATGCCAAGCTCTTCGAGCAATTGCCTGCCGGTCCTGCTCCCGGAGATGACCGCCACCTTCGCGATGACCTCGGCCCACCAGAGTTCGGGAGCGACAACTGTCGCTGCAGCGAGGTCGGTATCGGCCGACATCCCAGTTGTGTGGTCGAGGAGGTGGTGAAGCCGCCGGTCTCCTCGGCGCCAGCTTCGCCGAACCGAACTACTTGTAGCGACGCCACCCTG
>JADWMG010000409.1 GCA_015767405.1 Actinomycetota bacterium | reverse complement strand
ACCGGACTCCGAGATATGATCTTGATATGAGCTAGAAAGTTGAGATCTGCGGAGGATACCCATGAGCGCACGGCGATGTTCGAGTTTGAGGATCAGCGGCCTCGTGTTCGTGAGCGCAATGGTGTGGCTCGGTGGGGTGGTGGTGGACGCCTACGACGGTGATCTCGATCTCGGGTTCGGCACCGGTGGGGTTCTCGGTATCGCCATGGGCACCGGGGATGCGTGGGGACGAGGCGGTACGGTCCAAGGGGACGGGATGCTGCTCATCGCAGGCGTTGTCGAGCGCACTTCGGACGACGTCGGCGTAACTCGAGTCACCCCTATCGGGTCCCTGGACACCTTCGGCTCCGGAGGGAGGATCTACTGGGATTCCGGGTGGGGTGATGACGGTGGGTGGGACGTGGCCGTCCAGGGCGACGGGAAGATCGTTGTTGCCGGTACGTCGCGGCTGGAGTCCTCCAACCATCTGACGGTGCTTCGCTTCGACAAAGACGGCACGCCGGACACCGCCTTCGGCTACAACGGCTACGCGGTCATCAACTTCGGCGTCAGCAGTGAAGGCAGGGCCGTCGCCATCCAGCCCGATGGCAAGATCGTCGTGGCGGGGAACACGGCGACGAGCGAAGTGGCCGTCGCGCGCCTGGACAGCGCCGGTGTTCTCGATTCCACGTTCGGGACCGGCGGCATCTTCGTCGACGATACCTCCCTCCCCCTGAGGGGCGCCCGGACGATCTGGGACCTGGATGTCGTCAATGGTTTGATCGTCGTCGCGGGGAGCATCTTCGTGGAAGCGTTTCCACCGATCCTACCGGACGACATCACCAAAGCCTACCTCCTCGCCATTGACAGCGATGGGCAAGAGTCGGTGGAAAGGAGCTACGATCTCGGCGGCGACACTGAAGCCCACAGCGTCGCTGTCCAGCCCGACGGCAAGATCCTCTTGGCGGGTGTTGCCGAGGTCGGCAGCTCCATCGTCGTCGCAAGGCTCTCGGGCCTCGAACTCGACACCACGTTCAGCGGCGACGGTATCTACACTCGGGATTTCGGAGAGGGTGACGACCAGGGCTGGGACATGGTTCTGCAACACGATGGCAGGATCATCGTTGCAGGTTCGGCGACAGTGGACGGCTACGTTCAGGCTGTCGTGTTTCGGCTCAGCAGCAACGGGTCACTGGACAAGTTCGGGCCCCTCAGTGAAGGTGTTCCTCAGGGCTACAACGCCTTCATGTTCGGTATAGAGAGTTGTGCTCGTTCCATCGCCATCACCAACCAGGCCAAGTTGGTGGTCGCCGGAGACGCGGTGGCCGCCAATGCTCGATCGGTGTTCTTCGCCGCGCAGCTCGTGCTCCCTTCTTTCGAGATCTTCGCAGATGACTTCGAGTCAGGCGGCACTACGGAATGGTCTCTGACGGTCGGCAACCTGGAATGAGAATGGGTGGCACCCTTTCACTCGATTCGTTCGGCTGACAGCGGTAGGCCCTGGTACTCGATGTCGATTCTGTTCACACGGCCGCTGGGCTCGGGCACGAAAACGAGCACGATTTCCTGACCGCGAAATCGAAAACGGGTCGCCGATTCGGCGAAGATCTCATCCCAGTACTTTCCCGCGCTTGAATAGAGCAGTCGGTTGCCGTCGGCCTTGATCCAGGATTGGTGCCACCCTTCGCATTAACCCATTGTTGCGAACGGCAGGCATTATCCGAACATCCTAGGAGATTGGCGACGGTGGCAACCAACTGGCAGGGTCGCGAGCGAGTTTCTGTGTCTAGGCTTTGCCGGGCAAAGGCGTGGGGGAGAGGTGGATTCACCCGGCCTTGGGAATTGCTGTTCCCAGCCACAATGCAACAATGCGAAGGGTGGCACCCATGCAGAGCGTGGCGCTTATCGTACTTATCCTGGGCACCCGAATTGGTGATGGCAGGCACCGTTCTTCACCGGACTCCGAGATATGATCTTG
>JADWMG010000140.1 GCA_015767405.1 Actinomycetota bacterium | reverse complement strand
TAGGCGCTGTCGGGCAGGTGGTCCTCGAGGACCGAACGGCCGGTCTCTTTGATCTGCAAGAAGAACGGATCGTGGTCGTCGCGGCCTTTGAGCAGCACAATCATGCACCGCATCCCGACCGATCCGACCCCGACGACCTTGATCGCCATGTCGCTATATCGGTACCGGCGCAGAAGCACCTCGATGTGATCGGGCACCGAGTCGACGTATGCCTCGAGGTCGGCGAGGACGGTTGCCGCGATCTCGTCGGGATTCTCGGCGGTGGGGATCTCCCGGAGCGGAACGATCATTGGTGGCTGGGAGGCGATGCGGTAACCGTTGTTGGTGTGCTCGGCGAGTTTGTCGAACGCGTGCAGGCTGTTCTTCGACCGTGCCTTGCGGACGAACTTGGCGCCCCGCTTACGTTCCTTCTTCGTCATCTGATCCTGGAACGCATCGTAGACATCCTCGACCTCGAGGTGCGAGTACCAGACGTTGCTGTAACGGGCGTCGGCGAACCGGTGCATCGCCGTCCGGTACTCGGCGACGGCGCGCCGGGGGAGGTCGCGCTCGTCGTCGACGTCGTAGTCGTTGTGGCGGGCGGCGATCGTGAAACTGGCTGCGAGGCGTTTCACGTCCCACTCCCACGGACCCGGCAGCGTCTCGTCGAAGTCGTTGAGGTCGAACACCAGGTCCCGCTCGGGTGACGCGTAGACCCCGAAGTTCGACAGGTGTGCGTCGCCGCAGATCTGCACGTGCATCCCGGTCGACGACGTCGCGGCCAGGTCGGCGGCCATCACCTTGGCGCCACCGCGGTAGAACGCGAACGGCGACTGTGCCATCCGCCAGTGCCGGATCGGCACCAGGAACTGCAACCGCGACTCGTTCTGACTCGTGATCACCTCCACCGGGTCGGGCCGATCCTCCGCCGGGGACCACTCGCCGTGGCTGCTGCGCGGCGCCGTCTTGCGTAGGGCGCGCCCAGCATCGTGAGCGGATGTTTCACCGTTCTCGTTCGTCATTGTTGGCCTCCTTCGCCGGCGGTCTCCACGACCGCATCCGCCTGGTCATCCGTATCGCTCATGAGAATGCGTGTGCCGGTGCGGCTCCGGTTCATGCCGCGGCGCGTTCTTGTCGTCAGCCCAGCAGAGGGTCGGCCGGGGTGGCGAGTCGTTAGAGATGCCCTGAGAACGGTCGCCGGATGCAGCCCGAGTAGATCCATTTCGTGAGGGTCGTGTAGTCCCAGACCGGCAGGCGCGTCGCTTCCTGCACCGCAACCGCGTGCGGGGAGAGCTCGGTGCACTCCAGCAGGATCGCTCCGATGTCGTCGTTCTCGGCCAGCATCTGCCTGGCGACGTCTGCGATCTCCTGCTCGACCTTGGCGGGGTTGTATCTCCCGGTGTTGGCCATGATTGAGGTCGAGAACTCCTTGCCGTTCTCGCACCCCATGACCACGATCCGATTCTCCTTGGCGTCGAGACTCAGTCCGCAGTTCTGGATCGCCTGGGTCTTGACGAGCTGCGGCCCGTTCGCCGTGATCACCCCGACCTTCTTGTTACCTGGCATCGAATGCACCATCATCGGCAGCATCATCAGACTCGACGAGAAGAACGGCACGTTGATGCGGGCCTTCACCTCGTTCTGATAGCCACCGAAGAAGCCGCAGTTGCCCATGATCGCGCGGACGCCCTGCAACTCGAGCCACTGCGCGGCCTCCACGACCGCGTCAGCGAAGTTCTGGGTGGGCTCCTCCGCCATCACGTCGGCCACGTCGCGGGCGTTCATCCTCCGGTAGAGGATCGGGAAGTCGAACGTCGTGGCGTTGCCCATGTTGCCCGGGATCATCGCCAGGTTCACGTGCATCTGTACCAGCCCGATGGTCACGCCAAAGACGTTGCGTCCGTCCCAGCCGGTCACATCGGCGTCGTTGTGGCCGCTCTGCTCAGTGAAGAGGTCGGTACCCAGCGGAGCTGGGCTCAAGGTTCGCCAGTCGGGGGTTGGAAGAATGGGTTCGGTCGTCATGCCGGGTCTCCTGATCTCAGTGATCTCGTCGGATGGAGCGATCTCCCATCGCTTCGATCGTCACGTGAATCCCGCGACGCTCGGCGACGTTCGGTCGTCAAGGCGATAGAACCACATCGACCGACGACAGCGAATCACTCCAAGTGGGTGATATTCACGGTGACTCGCCCATAACGAAGAACGATCCTCGTGCCGCTCCGCGGTCGGCCTAGTCTCTTCAGTCGTGCACGGCGACGGGAACGACAGTGTCAACAGAGCGACCATCGCTCGGCCACGCCTCGACGAGCTACTCGACGCCGGTCTCCGCAAGGACATGACCTTGGTCGTTGCGCCGGCAGGCTACGGAAAGAGCGTTTTGCTGACCGAGTGGTCGAGCACGCTCGATCTCCCCGTCGCGTGGATCGGTATGACCGAGAACGACAACGATGCCGGTCGACTCCTACGCTCATTCGTGTCCGCGGTCGAAGACGCCCTGGAGGAGCCCATCGCGTCGATCGACGACCGGCTCAACTTCGCATCACCGATGAACGCCCTGTCCCTGATCGAGGAGTGGGCCGAGCAACTCTTTGCTGTTGGTGAGTTCGTGCTGGTGGTCGACGACCTTCACGTGCTGATCGATTCATCGGCGACAACGGTTGTTCAGCGGTTCATCGAGGCGTCACCGCCCAACGTGCACATCTACATCGCCTCGCGTCACGACCCGCCCCTCGGGACCGGCCGACTGCGGCTGGAGGGACGCCTGACCGAGGTGCGCCAACACGATTTGGCGTTCACGGTCGACGAGTTGGGCAGCTTCCTCGCGACGGGCTCGATCAACCTTGGCGAGGACTCACTGCGCACACTCCACTCCCGGACCGATGGGTGGCCGGCTGGGCTTCGGTTGGCCCAGATCTCCATGATGCAGACCGGTGACCCCGAGCGTGTCGTACGCGAGTTGGAGGGCACCAACCGGATCATCGCGGACTATCTCGTCGAGGAGGTGCTCGACGAGATGGAGCCGGAACAGCGTCAGTTCCTTCTCCGTACGTCGATTCTTGACGATATAACACCCGAGATCGCTCAGATCCTGACCGGACGAGCCGACGGAGCTGTCGTCCTGGACGAGCTTGCCGCCGCCGGCGCATTCACAACACGGGTTTCGGTGGACACATTCTGGTACCACAGATTGCTGCGCGACGTCCTCCGGGCTCGTCTCCGGGAAATGGACGCGGAACTCTTCATAGACCTTCACCGACGCGCTGCTTCGTGGTTGTGGCAGCACGGCGAGCCAGTGAGGGCGATCAATCATGCGATCTCCGCCGGAGACTTCGATCAGGCCTCGGTATGGCTCGGTGAGGCATCGAGAACGCTTGCCAGCACGGGGTTCGCGGCGACCGTCGTCGAGTTGTCAGGTCGCCTGCTCCGCCTCACCGCGGAACCGAGCCGGCTGCTGATCCTCACGCGGATGTGGTCGTTGTACAACATCATGTCCAAACCGACCGAGGTCGACCGCCTCTTGGATCAGCTCGTCTCGACAATCTCCGCTGACCAGACCGACGACACCGAGTCACCGGACCTCCATGGTGGTGATCCCCGTTCCTTCGTCGATGCCAGTGCGCTGCCGTGGCTGAAGGGGCTCCAGGCGCGCGCGATCGGGGACGTCGAGGGATTGCTCGCTCTCGATCGGCCAGGGATTCTCCCCTCACCGTCGGGGCGCGTCGAGGGATACGCGGGCGAGGCCTGTCTGTGGATCGAGCAGTACGAACGCGCCGAGTCGCTGTTCGCGACCTTCCTCGAGCATGGCTCAACCGACCAGTACGCGCCGAGCATTGTGCATTCGACCGGCTCGCTGGCGTTTGCCCTTGTCGGGCAAGGTCGGCTGAAGCAGGCCGACCCGCTCCTGGGCCGTACCGCAGAGCTGATCGACCGCTTCGGTATCTCCAGCATGATCAACTGTCAGTACGCACAGCTAGTCGCGGGGTGGCAGCATTGGGAGCGAGGAGAGCTTCAGGCGGCAGAAGGGACGTTCGCGTCGACCCAGCAGTTCGTCGAGGAGAGCTGCGACGTGCCTATCACGGTTCTGCATGCACTACTGAGAAGCCGTACACGTTGGTCAATGGGGGATCGTCACGGCGCCCGAACATTGCTCGACCGTGCCGAACAACCAGCAATGGGTCGGGTCGTCACAGGACACTTCGCCGAACGAATCTCTTTCGCCCGGGTGGTCCTCGATTTGCTGGATGGCGAACCGCTCGCGGCAGAGCAGTGGATTCCGAACTGGCGCACGCGTCTCATGAGCGGCGGCGAGCGCGAGCGCGAGTGGTTGCTGCTGTCGCGTCTGGCTGTCGCTCTGGGAGAGCCGACGATTGTCGGCGTCGGACCGGCGATGGCACACGAGTCGACTAACGCGCTGCACCAAATCGAGGCGTCGAAGCTGGCTGCCGCCGTCGCGCTCGCGGTCGGCGAACGGGATCGAGCAGTCTCGTCGCTGGCCGCGGCCATGCGGGAGGCGACACGTGTCGGTGCAACACAGCGTGTCACGGATGAGGCTCACGTCTTCGCGTCGATCATCGACCGGGCGGCTGATACAGCTGGCGTGGCGTCGGCGATCTTCACAAACACTCATGCCCAACCCGAGCCAACACAGCGCGCGGCTATGGCCCCACCGTGGTTCGTTCAGAGGCTCACCAAACGCGAGCAGGACGTTCTCGAACAGTTGCCAACCCACCTCAACAATGCTGAGATCGCCGATCTCCTATATGTGTCGCTCCACACTGTCAAGACACACGTGAAGGCGATCTACAGAAAGTTGGGCGTCGCCCGTCGGGCCGATGCAGTCAACCGGGCGCGCGAGTTCGGGTTGATACCGGATTGACGCCACCACGCGCGGCCGGAATCACTCGCATCGGGTGATTCGCTCCGGCAGCGCCTGCGTGACACTCGATCCATGGACGAGACGCCTGATGAGGCGCGAGACTCACGGGAGCAGCAGTCGTACGAGGTATGTCTTCGTGGTGTGTTGAGCGAGGGTCTGATCGCCGAACTGGGCGCTGAGCGCGAGAGCAGTGACACGATCCTGGTCCTTCGTGCCGGCGACCGAGCAGAACTCCACGGTTTCATCCGTCGCGTCGAAGACCTCGGCCTGGAGCTTGTCTCGATTGTCGAGAAGGACGCGGAGTGACCGCAACGATGGGTGCGATGCTTGCCGTCGGCGCGCCACCGCTGGTCGAGAAGTTCGAGATTACTGTGGCCGCTGCGGCAGTGTTCGACTATCTCGCGCAGAGGATCGGGGTGGTGTCGATCGTCGGATTCCTCGCGGCGGGGGTCGTTATCGGCCCGAATGCGCTGGGCTGGATCGACGACCTTGTGTTGGCCGAGCAGATCGGTGTGATCTTCCTCATGTTCTTCATCAGGCTCGAACTGAGTGGCGAGATGTTGAAGAAGATGGGTTCGCTCCTGTTCGGGGGAGGTGCGGTGCAGGTGGGGCTGACGATCGCACTCGTTGCGGGGATCGGTGTTGTGTTCGGCGTCAACACGAAGTCCGCGATTTACACCGGTTGCCTCGTCGCTCTGAGCTCGATTGCGGTCACCGTGTTCTTGATCGCGATCACTCCGTTGCTGTTCAGCGCCGGTCGGCGCATGCAGCGTTCGATGGAAGACCGAGCCGACGAGGACTCGCAGACCGCCCCGGCGTGATCCGCGGACCGCGGCAGGGACGACCCGACATCAATCAATGAGGAAGGCAACAACACGATGGGCTCACCACTGACCGCTGAGGCGGCGTTTCCACTATTTGTCATCATCATCGTCCTCGCGATGATCCTCTGGGCGATGTCGTTCGTAACTCTGGTCCCCGGATTCCGTACGGTGCTCGACAGCAGGAACGGAATTCAGGTGCCATGGGTGCAGACAGGGTGGCTCGTGTTCTCGTGGGCATTCCTCTTTGTCTCGCTGTGGCCGGTCATCGACGTCCTGCTCGTCGAGGAGTGGCAGTTCACCGACGTGCTCCTCGTGACCGTCGGTGGTCTGCTCTTCTTCCTCGCTGCCAATGCGATCGCGCCCGACGCCACCTACGAAGGTGCAGACGGCGACGACCGCTACCTCGAGATCGCACCGGCCTTCTTCGTCCTTTTCGCGGCCTATCAGGTGTGGCTCGTCGTCATGGACGTCATCGTCTTCGACGGAGCTGGCGCGGCCCGGATTGGTATCAGTTCCATCGCCATCATCGCCTCACTCGTCCTCGCAGTCGCACGCAACATGAGCGTTCAGAAGGTACTGTCGCCGGCGGCCTGGATTCTCGCCGCGGTCACCGTTTCACTCCAGACGGATGGCGTGCTCAACGGCACCTTGGCCCGGCCTCCCGATGTCGCACCCCTCCAGGGTTGGATCGTCGCGCTCTTCATCGGCTGTGTCGCCATCGCCGTCTTCTTCGCGATCGGCATGACGATGGTGCAGCTCATCAACCGGCACAGCGGTTTCCGCCCGTACGCGACGCATGTGGCTTGGGCCATGTGGTACTTCTTCTGGATGCTCATCGTCTGGTGGCGCACGCCACTGTTCGTCACCGACGGCTGGGAATTCTACGAACTTCTGTTCGTCACGATTGGCCCGCTGATCGTGTTCCTGACCTGGACGTTCCTCGCCCCGCAGGCGACAGGCGGCGACGCAACTGCGGCCCGAGCCCAGTACTTCGACAAGGCCCCGCAGACCTTCGGAGGGCTGGCACTGCTCGCAGCTTGGGCAATCGTTGTCGAGATCTGGTTCGTCGACGGAGCCGAAGCGATCACGAGTGGCATCGGCTGGGCGATCGCCCTGGTGCTCTTCGTCGCTCT
>JADWMG010000408.1 GCA_015767405.1 Actinomycetota bacterium | reverse complement strand
CCTTCGACATGATGACCGTCTCGGCCCAGAGCACGTCGTAGGTGTTGGCTTGACCAAGGTTCGAGGCGATGACGCCGTCGATGTTCCTGAACGACTTCATGGCCGTACGCTCGTGATCCTCAGCGAGAAGCAGCACCTTGCCGGTGACACCCATCGCTGCGAGAAGCGCCGTGGCGCTCTTCGTTTTCGGTTCGTCCCAGGCGCCGAAGTCTTCGACGACCTTGATCTGTCCGCCTGCGGCCCTGACCGACAAGGCGCTGCGCAAGGCAAGTCGCTTCATCTTCTTGGGTGTCCGCTGTGAGTAGTCGCGGGGCTTCGGCCCATGAGCAACACCACCGCCGACCCACTGCGGAGAGCGGATCGATCCATGACGGGCACGACCGAGACCTTTCTGAGCCCACGGCTTCCGACCACCACCACGCACTTCGGCGCGAGTCTTGGTGGAGTGGGTACCGGCGCGGGCGGCGGCGAGCTGAGCGGTGACGACCTGGTGCATCACGGCTTCGTTCGGCTCGATACCGAAGATGTCGGGACTGAGGTCGACCTCACCCGAGCGGGCACCGTCTGCCGTATAGAGCTCTGCGGTTAGTTGATCAGCCACGGTTCTTCACCGCCTCTCGCACGACCACAACAGCGCCCTTGGCACCGGGGACGGCGCCTTTGAGGAGGAGCACGTTGCGGTCGGCATCGATCTGGACGACGTCGAGATTCATCACTGTCGTCTGGTCACCACCCATGCGGCCCGGCATACGCTTGCCCTTGAACACGCGAGCTGGGGTCGCACAGGCGCCGATGGCGCCGGGGGCCCGGTGGACCTTGTGGACGCCATGGCTGGCGCCCTGGCCCTTCATGCCGTGGCGCTTCATCACACCGGCGAAGCCTTTGCCTTTCGAGATCCCGGTTGCGTCTGCACGCTGACCTGCCTCGAGGACGTCTCCGATTGTGATCTCCTGACCGAGTTTGTAGTCGTCGGGATCATCGACCCGAACTTCGACGATGTAGCGGTGCGGAGCGACGCCGGCCTTGGCGAAGTGCCCGACCTGTGCGCGATTCGACCGGTTCGTCGTCATCTCTTTGTAGGCGATCTGGATCGCGGCGTAGCCGTCGGTCTCCGGTCGCTTGATCTGTGTCACGTGGACAGGACCGGCTTTGATGACGGTCACCGGAATCGCCCGGTTCTCGTCGTCGAAGACCTGGGTCATGCCCAGCTTCTCACCGATAATCGTTTTCACGTCTTGATCTCCACTTCAACGCCGGCCGGGAGGTCGAGACGCATCAGAGCGTCGACCGTCTTGGGGGTCGGCTCGAGGATGTCGATCAACCGTTTGTGGATGCGCATCTCGAAGTGTTCGCGGCTCGTCTTGTCGACGTGCGGTCCGCGAATGACGCAATACCGGTGGATACGGGTCGGCAGTGGCACCGGACCTTTGATCTTTGCTTGTGTACGGATCACGGTCTCCGCGATCTTGCGGGCCGACTCATCGACGACCGAGTGGTCGTAAGCCTTGAGTCGGATTCTGATCCGATGCTCGTCTGCCATGTCGTTTTCTCTCCTAGCTAGCGGTCCCGAGTTCCCGAAGATCTCGGTACTTGGCTCTGTCTTGTGCTACCAACTGCCAGCTGCCAGCTGTCAACCCGAATCGGGCTAGAAGCAGGAAACCGGCGGCTCGTAGCTCTTCTACTTAACAATCTTTACAACCCGGCCGGCACCAACCGTCCGGCCACCCTCACGAATCGCGAAACGACGGAAATAGAACTGCGGCCGATACCCATCAAAGAACGGATTGTGACGACCACCCTCCTCCTTCGTCAACACATACACCTGCGCCTCGAAATCAGTATGAGGAGTAATCGAACCAGGCTTCGCAATCACCTGACCACGCTCAACATCCTCCTTACCAATCCCCCGCAACAACAAACCAACGTTGTCGCCAGCAATCGCAGAATCCAACAACTTGCGGAACATCTCCACACCCGTCACCGTCGTCTTCTGCAACTCACGCAAACCAATAATCTCAACCGGATCACCAACCGCCAACGTGCCCTGCTCAACCCTGCCGGTAACAACCGTCCCACGACCCGTAATCGAGAACACATCCTCAATCGGCATCGAGAACGGCTTCTCCGTATCACGCTCCGGCTCAGGAATATACGAATCAACCTGCTCCATCAACTCAACAATCGACTCAGCAGCAGCCTCATCACCCTCCAAAGCCTTCAACGCAGAACCACGAACCACCGGAATATCATCACCCGGGAACTCATACTCACTGAGCAGATCCCGAACCTCGAGCTCCACCAGGTCCAACAACTCATCATCATCAACCTGATCCGTCTTGTTCATATACACAACAATGTACGGAACACCCACCTGACGAGCCAACAACACATGCTCACGCGTCTGAGGCATCGGACCATCAGCAGCAGACACCACCAACACCGCACCATCAATCTGCGCAGCACCCGTAATCATGTTCTTCACATAATCAGCATGCCCCGGCATATCAACATGCGC
>JADWMG010000407.1 GCA_015767405.1 Actinomycetota bacterium | reverse complement strand
ATTTGGCAGCGCAGGGAGTCGTTGATCCGCCGCTCTATCCGCCCTACGCATTCGAGGACGCGGCAACCGCATTGCAAGACCTGGCCGATCGAAAGACGTATGGCAAAGTTGTCGTGCGTGTCTAGATCACCCGCGCTTGGAAGCTGACCAGAACGGATCTCATGACATCCAACCCACTGGAACCCAGCTACTCGGCACCCTCGCGGTTCCTGACCGCTCTCGAGGGTCGAGCGGTTGGAGAATTCATGTCAATGGTCGCGACCCGGCCAGTTCTCGAGCGGTTACCGCGCGGGAACGGTCATCCGGTGCTGGTGATGCCGGGCTTCTCCGCGAGTGACAGCTCGACCGTGCCGCTTAGAGGTCTCCTGGACAAGCTCGGGTATCGCACGTACGAGTGGGGCCTCGGCCTCAACATGGGGCCGACGCCGCACATCGTTCAGGGGATTGTCGAACTCCTGGACCGGATAAGTGACGCTGAGCATGAGCCGGTGACCATCATCGGCTGGAGCCTTGGTGGTATCTACGCGAGGGAATTAGCGCGTCGTGATCCGTCGGCGGTCAAACAAGTGATCACGCTTGGCAGCCCGATCCAGATGATCGCAACGGACAGGTCGGCGAGCACTCCCAAATGGGAGTCGGTCCGCCACCTGCACGACCCGGTGATGGAGCGCACTGCCCGTGACTCAGAACGCCCGTCGCTCAGTGTCCCCGACTCTTCGATCTATACCCGGACCGATGGCATCGTGCACTGGAAGACGTGTTTGGTCGAGAGCGGACCGACAAGTGAGAACATAGAGGTGCACGGCAGTCACTGCGGCCTCGGGTTCAACCCGAGCGTCGCATTTGTAGTTGCGGATCGCCTTGCTCAACCACTTGGCACCTGGAACCGGTTCAAACCGCCCATCTGGCTGCGAGGGCTCTTTCCCCGTCCCGCAAACCTGGTGACCGGGAGAAGTCAGGTGGCCTAGACCCAAGGTGGACCCGGTTTGCCAACTTGCCGCCATGATGCGAACATGTGTTCGTGTCTCGGCTGCGTGAACCGCTCAATAGAACCTCCGCATCGATTCTGCATGCCGACCTGGACTCGTTCTATGCCTCCGTCGAACAGCGCGATGCTCCAGACCTGATGGGGAAGCCGGTAGCGGTCGGCGGCGGAGGGGTGATTCTGGCAGCCAGCTACGAGGCGAAACGGTTGGGCGTACGCACGCCAATGCCAGGTCACGAAGCCCGCAGAATGTGCCCGAACCTGATCATGCTTCCGCCGCGGTTTGAGGCCTACACCAAGGCCAGCCGCGAAGTCTTCGAGGTATTCAATGACACCACTCCACTGGTCGAAGGCATCTCGGTAGACGAGGCGTTTCTCGACGTAGCTGGATTGCGGAGGCTGTCGGGTACACCAGGTGAAATCGCACACCGTCTGAGGGCGCAGGTCCTGGCCCGTGTCGGGCTGCCAATCACCGTTGGGGTTGCTCGAACGAAATTTCTTGCCAAGGTCGCGAGTGGTGTCGGAAAACCCGATGGGTTGCTTGTCGTCGAACCAGAGAACGAACTCGCGTTTCTGCACCCTCTGCCCATCGAGCGACTCTGGGGAGTCGGCCGAGTCACAGCGGAGAAGTTGAGTGGACGCGGTATCCGAGGTGTTGGCGAAGTTGCAGCTATGCCGTTGGCCGCGCTCGAATCGATCGTGGGCGTTGGCATGGGGCGGCAACTGCATGCCCTGGCCAACAATCGAGATCCGCGGCCGGTGCAGGCGGGTCGACGGCGCGGGTCGATCGGTTCGCAGCAGGCTCTTGGTCGCCGCCTGAGGTCGCGGGATGAGATCGAGGTCGTGCTCCTTCGACTGGTTGATCGCATCACTCGCCGGATGCGTCGAGCCGAACGAGTAGGCCGCACAGTCGTTCTGCGGTTCCGCTTCGACGACTTCTCGCGGGCGACTCGTTCGCATTCATTGCCAGCATGTA
>JADWMG010000139.1 GCA_015767405.1 Actinomycetota bacterium | reverse complement strand
GGCCGTCAACTGCTCAACTGGCCTAACGATGTGTGCGAGCTGGCTGACGCGCTTGGACTCAATCGCTTTGCTGTTCTGGGCGTGTCGGGGGGAGGCGCTAGCCCGGACTCGCTGGCCGCGCATGTTTCGCGCGTCTGGGTCGCAAACGCAAAGTGTGCGCGGTGAACTGCTCGAAAGCTTTGGTTTTTGCTCGATATGAGTTGGCATGCGCCTTGCTTATTCAACAGCAGGGAGGTTCAGCATGCGCTTTCTCGTGCGTTCGTGGTTGTTCGTTTTGGCTTCATTCGTTCTGTTCCACGGGTGTGGAAACGATGGCGGCGGTGGGGTGCCCAGTCCTGAGATCTTTGCAGACCCGGCAGTGTGCGACGTGCCGTGCGAGGTGTTGGTCGATTCGGGTGTCGAAACGCGCGCCGGCGATGGCTTGACCTTCACGTGGGATGTCGGTGACGGCCCGATGGAGGGGGACGCGCGATTGCTGCATACGTTCGACGCGGCGGGGACGCATGCGATCACGGTGACCGTGTCGAAGGGCTCCACCAGCACGACCGACACCGTCACGGTGCTGGCTGAAGCGCAGCCGAAGACGAGCGGCGACGTGGACGTCTCCGGGGGCTCGGTTTCGCACGGCCCATGTACGGTGACGGTGCCCGAGGGGATCGCGCCAGAGTCGTTTCCGATCGAGCTGACCGAGCTTCCGTCGATGCAGGTGGCCGGCGCACGACGCCTGGGGGAAGGCCTCTTCACCGCGTTGGGGAGCGCTTTTGAGGTTGGGACTCCAGCGAAATCGGCTGTGGCCTTCGACATTGCGGTCCGCGATGCCGAGGCGGCCGGCGCGGATGTTGGCGAGCTCGCCTGGCTCGCACGCCTGATCAGCCGGCCGGTGCCGCTTCCCGATGCGACCGAACCCCCACCGAGCCTAGCGCCGGTCGCGAGCTATGTTCTTGCACCTGTCACTCGCGTGGACGGTGACGGCACCGCGCACGGCGACATCTACGGTCGAAGTCGCGTTCAGCTCGTTCGCTTGAGTAAGCCCCTGGACATCCAGTCGAGCAGTGTCGACGCCGCGCTTGCGCTCAAGCAATCGATTGGTCTGCTCGTCGTCGTCTCGGTGCACGACCCTCCAACGTCGTTGTCGAAGCAACAGTATGTCGACGCGATCCTCGAAGGCGTGAAAAGGTCGCACGATTTTCTCGTGAACCAGAAGAGCTTCTTGTGGCTGCAGCCGTCGGTCCACGTGTACGTCGTGAAGAGCGCCAACGGCGTTGTCGGGGAGGTTCCGCTTCACAGTTCAAACACGATCTTGATGGGAAACGCTCTCGGGTCGGCGGCCCACGTGAAGAAGGCCATCGCCCACGAATTCTTCCATCTCATCCAGAACTGGCACAGCAATAAGGCGACGAGGAACAGCACCAAGGAAAAGGACGCGTGGTTCGCAGAAGGAACGGCCTGCTGGGCCATGGACGAGGTCTACAACGACACGCAGGCGTTCTACCACGCGACACCCACTGGAAGGTTCCAGTATCCGCTCGTCAAAGAGGCCACCAGGGCCACTGCCAAGGATGGATACCAAACCGTCGCATTCTGGAAGTGGGCCGAGACCCACAACGCCGAGATCGTGCGCGCGGTTCTACAAGACCGTTTCGCGAAGAGCCACAACATCATTGGCTCGTCCGCGATCATCGAGAACACGGTCGTCTCGGACTACTTGTCGTCGTTCAAGGCTCTATGGCCCGACGTCGAGTTCCTCGAGTTCGCGTACGCCTCCCTCTATGAGAAGGACTACGACAAGGAGGAGGGGCGCCCCGATGAGCTCTGGTCGAACGCGGCGCCCACGCCGCGCCTCGGGCGGCCCAAGGACATGGTGCCGAGCTTCAACGTGAAGCTCAAGGCTGGCGCGGGGGACTCTGAAGCCAATGCCCCGAACGCGGCATTCAAGGTTCAGCCGCACCTCAGCGCGGAACTGATCGAGATCCAGAGCGAAGCCCTCGAGGGCAAGCTTCACGTTCGGTTTCCTCAGGGTGCCGAACCACTCGACGCCCGAGTGTTCGTCATCGACAAGGCGAGCAAGGAGCTGCGAGATTCGTATGACATTTGGGATCTCTCGAAAAAGCATCCGGACGTGACGGTGAGCTTCGATCCGGACAAGCTCGCGATGGTGCTCCTGGTCGATCCGCAATGGAGCTACCCCTCGAGCACCAATCCGACCACCGGCAAAATCAAGGCCTGGGTGGATTCTCCCTGCGGTCCGTTGCCTTCAAACGTGATCGACGTGTCGGACGACGACGAGCTCTATGCAGCGCTCACTACGGCGCCCGCGGGCTCGGTGGTTCTCATGGCGCCGGGGACCTACACGCCGCCGATCAGGTTGTGGGACACTGACCAGTATGGACCGTTCAATGCAAACCTCTTGCTAGAAAACATCACACTCATTGGTGCTGGCGAAGGCGCAACGACGCTCGTGCTTCAAGGCGGCGACCTCGCCGCACTCTACGGATACAAGAACGCGACCCTGCGGAACCTGACGGTCGATGCGCTGCCTGGAAGCCAGGTCGCCGCCCTCGACCACCGCAACCTCACGATATGCGACGTGACCTTCAACTTCTCGTCGACCCAATCGGTCGATCCGAAGCCGTCAGATTCGTAGGTCAGGACGACCTGTGGTCCGTGTTCCTCGAAGGTGATCATGCATCGGCCCCCAGGCCGGGGATCTTCTTCAGCGCAGCACCGAACTTGGGGTAGTTCGTCTTCACGCCGTCGTCGAGGTCGTAGAACAACGGCAGCGAGCGGGCCGTGGTCTGGTCGGCCGTCACTTCGAATGGTCCTGGACTCACATCGCTCCCTTTTTCGCCGTTGCCGGGTCGGCCCACGAAGGACGGGCGAGGGGTTAAGGATATGTCTTAGGGGCACCTCGCCGAGCCGCCGAGGCCCTCGCCTCCACTCAGATGACCTCCAAAACTCCTCGCGAATCGCCATTTCGCGCACCCCGGCTTCTAACCAATGGTTAGAAGAATGGTTAGAAGGTGCCTGTGGATAACGAAAGAAGCCCTGGCAGATCTTGCGATCTACCAGGGCTTTCGTTGGTGGCGGGGGCAGGATTTGAACCTGCGACCTTCGGGTTATGAGCCCGACGAGCTACCGAACTGCTCCACCCCGCGGCGAAGCGACCATGATACGGCGTCGATGGCCCGCTGACAACGGCCCTGGACGACGATAGGTCCGTTTCAGGCTCTAGGAGAGCGCCAAAGGTCAGTCGCCCAACATTCCGGGGTCGGGGGGAACGTCGACCCTGTGTTCCTGCAACACGTCCAAGGGAACGACCTCCAGGGCACGCTCGTGGGTCGATGCGAGCACAACGAGTGCGGCCATCCCGTCATTGTGCGCGCGGAGCCAGTTGGCCGCTGTCACACACCACCGGTCACCCGGCACCAGGCCTGGGAACCGATAATGAGGCATTGGTGTCGTGAGATCATTACCGATGCCGCGCTGGTGATTCAGGAATTCTGCGGTCATGAACGCACAGATCGTGTGGCTGCCCTCATCTTCGGGCCCGGTAGAGCAGCAGCCGTCGCGATAGAAGCCAGTGACTGGATCCGTTCCACAAGGTTCGAGTTCGCCGCCGAGAACGTTCTTCTCCATCTCAAGAGTATGTCGGGCGGCTTGCCGAGATCGTGCCTGATCTCAGAGCTCGCTCCATTCGCCGTTCTCCCACATTTCGCGCAGCTTGAACTTCTGGATCTTGCCGGAGCCGGTGAGGGGGAACTCCTCGACAGCAAACCACTGCTTCGGGGTCTTGTGAGGAGCCAAGTTCTCCCGCAAGTAGCCGAACAGTTCGTTCTTGTCGACTTCAGTACCCGGCGCCGGCCGGATGAATGCGCCGACCGTCTCCCCCATCCGCTCGTCGGGAAGACCGACGATGGCGACCTCGCCGACGGCCGGATGAGAGAAGAGCAACTCTTCGAGTTCGCGCGGGTAAATGTTTTCCCCACCACGGATGATCATGTCTTTCAACCGACCCTCAACGGTGCAGTAGCCACGGTCATCCATCGCACAGAGGTCACCGGTGTGGAGCCACCCTTCGTCGTCGATCGCCTCAGCTGTCTGCTCGGGCATCTCAAAGTACTCACGCATCACGTGATAGCCGCGGGTGCAGTACTCGCCGATCGAACCGATCGGCAGCGTCTCACCGGTCTCTACATCGACGATCTTGATCTCAACGCCCGGCATCGGCGGACCGACCGTTCCCGACTTGTCCTCGATCGTGTCGAACGTTTGCGTCATCGAGGCAACGGGTGAGCACTCTGTCTGCCCGAACACGATCGTGAACGGCGCACCGAGTTCTTCCTCCAGTCGGCGCACTAGCGCCTCGGGAACGAGAGAGCCACCGGAATCGATCGCCTCAATCGACGAAATATCCCGTGTCGCAAAGTCGGGATGCTCGAGAATCGCAATGTGCATTGTCGGAACGCCCACCATCGCATTGCCTCGGTATCTCTCGATCAGTTCCAACACGAGGCCGGGTTCGAATGCCTCCACCAGCACCTGCGTGGCTTTCTTGGAGACCGACCCGAGAACGCATAACACGCTCCCTCCCGTATGGAACAGCGGCATCGTCGTAACGAACACAGCTCCCTCACGGACCCCCATTCGTTCGGTTACATGATCACCGTTGTTCGCCAAGCCACGGTGTTCGAGGTAGGCCCCTTTCGGGAATCCCGTCGTACCGGACGTGTACTGAATCATCATTGGATCGTTCGGCGCAACGTCAGGCAGTTCACCTTCGAAGATGTCTCCGGAGGCCAAGAAATCATCCCAGTCAGCGAAACTGATGATCTCGCGGAGTTCCGGGCAGTCCGGCTGAACTTCCTGAGCGACAGCCAGCATCGGGTTTCCTCGAAAGCTCGGCACGGTGAACAGCGCAGACGAACGCGACTGTTTGAGTACATAGGAGACTTCATGGCTCTGGAATGCGGGATTCACCGTCACCAGCACGACACCAGCGAGGGCGCATCCGAACTCCAGGAACAGCCATTCGGGAGTGTTGTGCGACCAGACGGCCACGCGGTCGCCCTTGTCGAAGCGCACTGATAACGCTCTTGCTGTTCGCAAGGTCTCATCGAGGAACTCCTGATACGTCCATTGACGACCAGCCTCTATGTCAGGAATCCCTTCGATCAGAGCGATCCGATCAGGCACCGCAGCGGCAGCTTCGCGCAGTAGGTCGCCAACTGTGATCTCTCGAACCGGAGGTTCCGCGGGGCCGCGGGCGTAAGAAGTGGTCAATGGCATGGCCAGACAGTAGTGGCCATGTGGGCCGCTGCTTCGAGCCTGCTTCGCTTCGATGGATCCTTCGGTGACAGGCTCGACGCATGCCGCAACCAGTCCTGTACGAAGAGCGTGATGACATTGCGATCATCACCATCAACCGCCCCGAGAAGAAGAACACACTCACCGATGCTGTGATCCAAGGCATCGCCGACGGCATCGACGCCGCGTCCAAGTCACCCTCCGTGGCAGCCGTGGTCTTGCGCGGACGGGGCGGCACGCTCACTGCCGGCTACGACCTCACGAACGGCGGTGACGGTGGCGGATCATCCGACGGCGACACACCAAATTGGCAGACCCCATACGGCGCCCGAGGACCCGACCCTCGCGACGGTGCGTGGGACCCTGTTCGCGACTACCAGTTCATGAACAACAACGTCCGTCGTTTCATGAAGGTCTGGGAGTGCCCCAAGCCTGTCATCGGCGAGATCACGGGCTGGGCGATCGGTGGCGCAACCGACCTCATCCTGTGCGCCGATCTTCTCTACATGGCCTCCGACGCTCACATCGGATACGCGCCGAGCCGAATCTTCGGTACGCCTACGACGATGATGTGGGTCTATCGACTCGGCCTCGAACACGCCAAACAGTTTCTCCTCACCGGGCGCGCCATCGACGCCGACACGGCACTTCGCATCGGGCTCGTCTCACAAGTCTGTGAACCCGACGAGATCGCAGCGGTTGTCGAAGCCGAGGCTCAGCGCTTCAAGCACATTCCGGCTAACCAACTCGCTCTCAACAAGATGCTCATCAACCAAGCGTTCGAGAACATGGGCCTACGCACATCACAGATGCTCGGCACCTTCTTCGACGGGGTCACCCGACATACCGAAGAGGCGTACCGCTGGGTCGAGTCGTTCGAAGAAAAGGGCTTCCGTGACGTGATTCGCGAGCGCGACGACCCATGGGAGGACTACGGCTCCCAACCATCCCCCAACGCGTGAACGTCTTGCGCACATAGTGCGCAACTTGTTCACGCGTTCGCCCGTCGAACAGGCGTGATCAGGTGACGGGATTCTTCCAGCGGTTGAGGTAGGTCACGTCACGCGCCGAGCGCCGCGGCGCGGGGGTAAACGTGTCGCCCGTGAAGTAGCCGACCGCGAGGAGGCAGACCTGAGTGACAGTTGGTGGGATGCCGAGCAGCTCGGAGATCTCCGCTTCATGCTCCAAATGGAATGTCGTCCACGCGGATCCGATGCCACGCGAACGAGCGGCTAATTGGAAGCTCCAAACGCCGGGCAGTACCGAGCCGTAATAGGCGGCGGCGGCGCCTTGCGAGTCGAGACCAGGACGGTCCAACCGCATCGAGATCAGCAGCGCCGGAACTTCTGCCAAATGATCAACGAGGAACGTCGCCGAGTCGATAACGCGCTGGCTGCGATCGTCGGCGCGGACCTCCGAATTCATGGCGAGATAAGGCCTGCCGACTTCGGCGAATCGCTTGGCAATCGCCGCCTTTGTGTCGGGGTCATCAATGATGATCCATTTGTTGCGCTCGAGGTT
>JADWMG010000406.1 GCA_015767405.1 Actinomycetota bacterium | reverse complement strand
TGGTCCTGATGCGCGGCACGCCGGAGGCGGTCACCTATTACTCGCTGCTGAAAGCGGAGATTGAGGAGAGGGTGGCGCAGCAAATCGCCGCCGTGCCGGGCGAGCGGTTCCGTTTCTACTGGGAAGGGCCGCCGATCTGGTGCGCGCTGCGCCCTCTGGCCGAGCTCTTTCTGAACAACGGTGTCGCCATCGTCGCCTCGACTTACTGCGGCATCTTCACGCTGGATGGGCTCGATCCGAAAAACCCCATCGAGAGTCTGGCGCGGACCTACACGAGTATCTTCCACAACCGGTCCGACGCCTACAAGGAGGACTGGCTGGTCTCCATGTTCCGCGAGTACGGCGTCGACGGTGTCCTCTATCACGATGGCCGCACCGCGCCCGAGCACAGCAACGTGCGCTTCGGCCTCGAGGTGCGCCTGCGTCGTGCGACCGGTCTGCAGGCCATCGTCGTCGAAGCCGACACCCACGATCTGCGCCTGTTCTCGCAGGACCGACTCGAGCGCAAGCTCCGCGATTTCATCGAGATACACGCGGCGTCCAACGGTTCGATGCCCCCGGACGTCCCCGTACCGGACGAGCTGAGAAACGGGAGAGCGCATGGCTGATCAGAACGAAACCTATGCTGGCGTCGACGTCGGCACCGAGTGCGTCAAGGTCGTGGTCCTGAGTAGCGACGGCGTCATCCGCGGTCGCAGTGTCGTACCGGCCAAAGGCTACTTCCAGGACCGCGTGCGCGAAGCGATGGCGGCCGCCCTCGACGAAGCACAGATCCAGCAAACGGATTTAGGTGGGCTGTGCGCCACCGGCTTTGCCATGGACTGTGTCTCGGACGCCACCCAGACCGCGGGCGAGACCTCGTGCCACGCGCTGGGTGCTTTCCACTACATCGAGCAGCCGCTGTGCGTCGTCGATATCGGCGGCCGCGAACCGACGGTGATTCACGTCGATGGTAAGGGCCGCCCGGTCGAGATTCACACGCTGCGGCGCTGCGCCGTCGGGCTGGGTACGTTTCTGATGTTCGCCGCGCGGCACCTGGACGTCCATCCGACCCAGCTGCATGAACTGGCGGCGAGGGTCGATACGACCGCTGCGATCGGCAGTTACTGCTCGGTCTTCGCGGGATCGGACATCCTGGACCGACTCCGGGAGGGAGCGAGTCGCGAGGCCATCGCCCGGGGTTGCATGCGCTCGATCGCCGAACGCATCGTCGAGATCGGGTCGTTCAAAGAGTCGATTCGGGTCACCGGCGGCGTCGCCGAATATTTCCCGGGTGTCTTGCAAACACTGGCCGAGATCACCGACCTGAGCGTCGACCTGGTGCCCGAGCCGATTCAGGCCGGGGCGCTCGGCGCCGCGCTCCACGCACAACGGGCGGCGGACGCCGCCGTCGCAACGTCGTCGGGATCGAAGAAAGGGGTAAGCAGATGACTGAGGAGCGGACTTACCGGGCCTGGGTGATGACCGAGACGGGCCAACCGGTGACAGAGCAAGCGCTGCCCAACCCACCGCCACCGCCTGGCGAAGCGTTGATCGAGGTGGCCGGCTGCGGAGTCTGCCACACTGATATCTCGTTCCTGCACCTGGGCTGCCGTCAATGAGAATTCTATTTCACGGGCCAGTGACTCAACCTCATCCATCATAGCTTCACGAATGGCAAGGTGCTCGGGCGATGTTGCCTCCTGATCAATCCCAATGGCAAAGAGGCGCTCCATACCCTCATCCACTGAGATCCCCAGGACTTCAGCAATCTTTTTGGAGAAATGACCACAACCGGTCATAAGTGAGCGCAGATAAGTGTCCACACCCCGGTGTTGGTACAGCAGATTGGTTCTGTGATGACCGATATCCAGAATCACTGCCCGCTCTGGGAGGTGAGCTTTCAGTTCGCGAGCAATAAAAGTCAAACCGCTTCCGTCCAGGTCAACCACCTCAGGCTCGATGTTGACTTCCTTGAGCGCGGCGA
>JADWMG010000405.1 GCA_015767405.1 Actinomycetota bacterium | reverse complement strand
GCCGCCGTGCAAGCAGCCAAGTACGAACCGAGAGGATCTCGAGGACTCGCTGCCACCCGATCGGCCGGATTCGGAATGCAGGCGCCGATTGGCGACTACATCCGGCGATCCAATCTTGAGACGCTCGTGGTCGTGCAGGTTGAGAGCGCCGAGGGTGTAGCCAACGTCGACGAGTTGGTCGCCGTCGACGGCGTCGACGTGATCTTCATCGGCCCGACGGATCTGTCCCATTCACTCGGGCACGTCGGAAATCCTTCTCATCCAGAGGTGCAGACCGCCATGCAGCGGATCGCAGACGTCGTTACCGCAAGCGACAAAGCCTTGGGCATCTTCGTCGGCGCACCGGCCGACGCCGTGGCTTGGCGCGACCGTGGCGCCCGCTACCTGCTTACCGGCTTGGAACCTCTCTTGTTGGGGTCAACGAAGGATTACCTGGAAACCGTCCGCAGCACCGAAGGAGCTACCACATGAACACCGTCCGACTCACGACGGCGCAAGCGATCGTCAAGTACCTCGTCGCCCAACGCACGATCATCGACGGGGTAGAGGAACCGCTGTTCGCTGGCGCCTTCGGTATCTTCGGTCACGGCAACGTGGTTTCGTTGGCTGAGGCGCTGTACCCGGTCCAGGACGTCCTGCCGACGTGGCGCGGACACAACGAACAGTCGATGGCGCTCGCGGCGGTTGCCTTTGCAAAAGCGAAGCGACGCCGCCAGATCATGATCGCCACCTCGTCGATCGGCCCTGGGTCGTCGAACATGATCACAGCCGCAGCGACGGCGCATGCCAACCGCCTGCCAGTGCTCTTCTTCAGCGGTGATACATTCCAGCATCGCCTCGTCGATCCGGTGCTCCAGCAACTCGAGCACTTCGACAGCCCGTCGACCACGGTCAGCGACGCCTACCGGGCTGTGACCCGCTACTGGGACCGCATCACCCGCCCCGAGCAGGTGATCCAGTCGCTCCCCCAGGCCGTCGCCACGATGCTTGATCCTGCCGACTGCGGACCGGCATACATCGGGCTCCCGCAGGACATCGCCGCAGAGGCATACGACTACCCGGTCGAGTTCTTCAAGACACAGATCCACTACATTCGCAGACCCGTCGCCGATCCCCGCGATATCGAACGAGCCGCAGCAGCGCTGGCGGCAGCCGAGAAGCCGCTCATCATTGCCGGTGGTGGAGTCCACTACTCGGGAGCGGTCGCAGAGCTGACCGCCTTTGCCGAGAAGCACGGCATTCCGGTGACAGAAACAGTCGCGGGCAAGGCGACACTGCTGGCCAACCATCCCAACTTCGTCGGGCCGCTCGGTGTCACCGGGAGCTCATCGGCCAATGCCATGGCCAACGACGCCGACGTGGTGGTAGCCGTGGGAACTCGGCTGCAGGACTTCACGACCGGCTCATGGTCGATCTTCGGGAACGAAGCCATGGCACTCATCGCGGTCAACGTCGGACGTTTCGACGCAACCAAACACCATGCTATCTCGGTCATCGGTGACGCAAAGACATCGCTCGACGCCATCGACAAAGCGATCGGCGACTACCGGGCACCGGCGCAATGGCTAGAGCGAGGCGCCGAAGAGCTCAAGTCCTGGTACGGCTACCTCGACGCGTTCACGTCGAGCGAATTCGAGACACCGACCTATGCCCAGGTCATCCGGGCCGTGAATGAGATTTGTGAGCCGGACGACTATCAGCTCAGCGCAGCCGGCGGCTTGCCGGGAGAGCTCAACATGGGCTGGCACTCAAGGTCGATCGGCTCATTCGATGCCGAATACGGATACTCCTGCATGGGGTATGAGATCGCCGGAGCGTGGGGAGCAAAGATCGCGCTACCCGACCGCGACGTGGTGAGTTGGGTAGGAGACGGTTCCTACTTGATGATGAACTCGGACATCTACTCGACGGTGATGACCGGACACAAGGTGATCTTCATCGTCTGCGACAACGGTGGATACGCCGTGA
>JADWMG010000404.1 GCA_015767405.1 Actinomycetota bacterium | reverse complement strand
CGCTCTGCTGGATGCGCTCGATCAGGACTGACTGGATACTCGAGCACGGGTAGCGTCGTCCCGTGCACCACGCCTGTAGTCCATTGTCCGATACGGAGATCGCAGCCGCCCGAGCCGTAACGCCGGGTTGCGATTCCGAGTTGGGAATCGTGCACTTGAATCACGCCGGGTGTTCCCTGCCGCCGCAGGCTGTACTTGACGCGGAGATCAATCATCTCCGGCGCGAGTCGATGATCGGTGGCTACGAGGCGGCGGACGAAGCTGGTGATCGATCTGCGGCTGTCTATGCATCTATTGCACGGCTCATCGGGGCTCAATCACACGAGATCGCACGTGTTGAACACGCAACGGCGGGATGGAATGCCGCGTTCTGGTCGGTGCCGATGGAAGCGGGCCAACGGATTCTTGTTCACGACCACGAGTACGGAGCCAACGCCGTGGCGTTCATTCGCGCTGCCGAGACCCGCGGCGTGGTCATCGATCTGGTACCAAGTGACAGCACCGGCCAAGTGAGTGTCGAGGCAGTGGAGGAGCGCCTATCGCTGGGTGACGTGGCGCTGGTCTCGCTAACACACATCCCCACCAATGGTGGTCTCGTCAATCCCGCGATTGAAATCGGGTCACTAGCGCGCTCTGCCGGTGTGCCGTACCTCGTCGACGGGTGTCAGTCGATAGGGCAACGCGATATCGACGTTCAGGAGATCGGGTGCGACTTCTATTCGGCAGCCGGAAGAAAGTTCCTGCGGGGACCACGCGGCACTGGGTTTCTCTACGTCCGCGACTCCATTCTCGATCGGGTAGCACCGGCACACCCCGACCACTGGGGTGCCTCTCTGACAAAGTCGGCCGAGAACCCAGAAATCTTGCGCAAATCGAACGCTATGTGTTCAGATTCCGCAACATTTCCGGAGGGTTGGGCCGACCGCTTCGAATGGATGCCTGGCGCTAGGCGTTATGAGAACTTCGAACACTCGGTTGCCGGGTGGTTGGGGCTCGGCGCGGCGGCCGATTGTGCGCTCGAGTGGGGAACCGATCGGATCGAAGTAACGGTCTCGAATCGCGCAGAAGAGCTGAGGTCGATGCTGACCGAGATCGGCCTCGAGGTGCATGACCAGGGTGAGGTTCGTAGTGGGATAGTGACCACAACGTCCGATCGCGTTCCGTCGGTCGAGTTGCGGCGTGCCCTGAGTGCAAGCGGTGTCAATACCTCAACAACCTCATTCGCCTCGTCCCCTTATGACTCCCTCCGTCGGGACCTCCCGCCGCTGTTACGGATATCGGTTCAATACACGACGACCGTCGAGGAACTCACTTTCGCGCTAGATGTTTTGCGCACGTTCATCTGATCTGAGATTTTGACCGCTCGTTCATGGGCCGTTTCGAGAGCGGTTCTTGTTGTTTCGTAGAATCACAGAGTCCGTTTCGTTCGGCCCTCTTGAGTTGGGCAAGTCCAACAACTCAGAGGAGAAACAATGTCCATTCAAAAGATTGCTGCCACAGTTCTCGCAGCAGGTTCACTTGCCGCTATCCCGTTGGTTGCCTCGGCGACCAACGGTGATGGTGGGGTAGTGACGTACCGAGTCACGATTGAGAATGTCGCGACAGGAACCCAACCGATGTCGCCTGGCGGCGTGGTGATTCACGGCGCCGACGTCGACGTGTGGAGCGCTGGTTCACCGGCCAGTGCAGCCGTCGCCGCGGTTGCCGAGGACGCCAACCTTCCGGTCTATGTGGAGACCTACTCAGCGGTTCCTGGCGTCAAGAATGCCTTCGTCGGTGGTGGCGCCCCATTCGGCCCAACCGAAGATGTGATGTTCGAGTTCGACGCGAAGCGCAACGACCGGATCAGTGTTGTGAGCATGTTGGTGAATACCAACGATGCATTCACCGGGCTCGACTCGATTCGTCTTGGAAACGAGACCCAGGTATTCGATGTCGGTGCCTACGACGCTGGCACTGAGGTAAACACT
>JADWMG010000403.1 GCA_015767405.1 Actinomycetota bacterium | reverse complement strand
GCGTTGAGGCTGCTCTCGGTAAGGCTGACGACCAGGTCAGCAAGGCGATCAGCAAGGGCGACTACGACGACATCTTGGACGCGCTGCAAGATGGTGGCGACGAGGTCGTCGACGCCGTCGATTCCTAGACAGCATTCAATCACCACGGAGAGTGGGCCCGTTTGGGGCCCACTCTCCTTCTTGGTTGAGCGACCTCAAGCTGTGTTCGAGCTACTCGCCGCCCGAACACGCCGATAGCGCCGCGCGTCGAACGAAGGCCGATGCCGATGCCGCCAAGGAACATCACCAACGGCACCCACCCGCCCATATGCGCAGCCGATATGGGCGGGATCAGGCATCGGACTTCTGCATAGTGTGGGAGACAATGCCTTGTGGGGCGCTGGCTACGATCTGATGTAGAGAAGGAGGACATGGGTGTTCAATGCCAATGATGTGAGCGAAGCTCTCGAACTAGCGGGGATCGATATCTCGAACGAGCGATACACCGTTGAGGACGTTGCGACGGGAATGAATGTCGAAGCGGAACATGGGACGCGGTTTCCCGATCTAGACGTGACCGGCGACGATCCGGTTATCACCGCGAAGATCGCCCTCGCTCACCTGCGGGAGTTCCCCGACTACTACGACCGGCTCGAAGTGATGGAGCGTGAAGCGGAAGCGGCCTGGGAGTCTGAGGACTAACCGAAGATCGGCCGGATCTGGCAAGCCGCAGAACCGACAACACGCCCGCCCATATGTCAGGATATGTGGGTAATCCGTGGGGGTTTTGGTGGACGGTGGGTGGTTGTTGTGGGACTGTGCGTGGCGGTGGTCCCGTCGGGGTTGGTGAGCGGCATCCGATCAAGTGCCGTCTCGATCTGCCTTCGAGCCAAACCGTGTTGCCGATGTCCATATGTACGGTGTCCCCGCTTACCGAGTGCGCAAAGGACCTGCCTCCGAGTAGGTGGAAGACCTCGCCCGAGTAGGCAACGATCCGACTCCACAGGACATCCATCGAGGTCGTCGCAGTTCATCGTACTTGCGTCCAGTCGACCCCCAGTCGTCGAAACGACCTCTGGGAGTGTGGCGACTCTTGCCATGCGTTGTGGAGCACATCTAGGCTGCGGCCGCGAGGCAAGGACCGTGGCCCGATCGAGTTGGGTCAAGAGCAAGGGAGTGTTCCAGATGGACAATGAGCCGAGTGGTTGGGCGATCGGTTGGACCGGTTTTGCCGGGATCATGATGGTGATGGGCGGCATCTGGTGGATCATCTCCGGCATCGTCGCTCTTGCGAACGACACGTTCTTCGTGGTCGGTGAGGAGTACATCTTCCAGTTCGACGTCACGACGTGGGGCTGGATCCATCTGTTGCTCGGCATCGTGATTCTGCTGGCAGGGTTCTACCTGTTCACCGGCGCGGTGTGGGCGCGCACGGTCGGTGTGATCATCGCGGTGTTGTGGGCGCTCGTCGCGTTTGCGTGGCTGCCGTGGTACCCGGTGTGGGCAATCCTGTTCATTGCCGTGTCGATCTTCGTGATCTGGGCACTGACGGCGCACGGACGCGACATCGAAGCCACCTAGCAGGAGAGTGTGAGGCCGCAGCGGTACGGCCGATCGAGAGGATCAGACGATGACCGACCAGACAGGCGTGGGTCCGATTTCGGACGACTCCGGCGATATGGACGCGATGTCCTCTGCCGGCAGCGATGTCGAGTACATGTTCGCCGTGACCGGAAGTGGTTTCGGAGTGAATCTCGACGGCCGGATCACGGTCAAGGGAGCTTCGGCGACGACGCTGTTCTTCTCGGATCGGCCGTACCGCTTGACGGGCCATGTCCCGACCGACGAGTTCGTGTCTCAGTGGGATGTCGGCGACGACAATTTCGCCGAGGATCCTCCGAACGCCCTTCTCTCGATCTTCGAGGACGACACCGTCAACGACGTCGTCGTCGTCTTGACTGAGCCAAAGCTGGACAACGGGGATCTCAGCTTTG
>JADWMG010000025.1 GCA_015767405.1 Actinomycetota bacterium | reverse complement strand
CCGAATCTGTGATGACCGCGTCGGAGCACCCGCTGCTTCGCGAACCACTCGACGTCTTGATGTCGAGAGCTTCGGAATTGCGCGAAACGGCCTTCGGCACGCGGATCACATACAGCCCAAAGGTGTTCATCCCCCTGACGCTGTTGTGCAACGACTCCTGCGGCTACTGCACGTTTGCCCAACCGCCGGCCAGGGTCGAGCAGCCATATCTCGATGCCGAAGCCGTACTGAAGATTGCCCGACAGGGTGCTCGGAGCGGATGTCACGAAGCGCTGTTCACGCTCGGCGAACGGCCGGAGGAACGCTACGAGGTCGCCGCCGACTGGCTCCGCGAGCGCGGTTACGACTCCACAGTTCACTACGTCGCAGCAATGGCGGAGTTGGTGCTCAAAGAGACGGGCCTGCTCCCACATGTCAATGCCGGCGCACTCTCCGCGGACGAACTCGCTCTCGTCCGCCCGGTAAGCGCCAGCCAGGGCATGATGATCGAGTCGGTCAATCCGGATCTCGAAGCCCATCGGAATGCGCCAGACAAACTCCCTAGTCGGCGGCTTGCGACTCTCGATGCTGCCGGCGAACTCTCGATCCCGTTCACCACCGGCATCCTCGTAGGGATCGGCGACAGCCGAGCCGATCAACTCGCGGGACTCGAGGCAATTGCAGAAAGTCACCGCCGCTACGGGCATGTACAGGAGGTGATCGTTCAGAACTTCCTGCCGAAGGAACGCACGGTCATGAGGGGCGTGAAACCCTGTCCCGATGACAGCTATTTGTGGGCAATTGCCGTTGCTCGTCTGATCTTGCCAATGGACATCCATCTCCAGGCGCCACCCAATCTGTCTGACGATTTCGGTTCGCTGCTCGATGCGGGGATCGATGATTGGGGTGGCGTGTCGCCCGTGACGGCCGACCATGTCAATCCCGAACGTCCGTGGCCAGATCTTGATTTACTCAACGATGTCACTGAGGCCCGCGGTCACGTTCTAGCGCCACGACTTACCGTGTACCCGGAGTTCATCGCCGATCGTGAGCGTTGGATCGATCCTGATCTGCATTTCCCGGTGATGGACCGGGCCGACGCCGAATGGCTCGGCCGTGATGATCCGGGTCAGTTCTGGCCTGAGCAGACGACCGCTGCGGACACCGTCAGCGACGGTGCCGAGTTCGTGCTTGTCGGACACCGTTCGACCGCCTGGTACTCGGGCGCGGATAATCCGCCACCGATCCTCGTCTCAGAAGGTGTCGACGCAAAGGTCGGCGGGGCAGTTAGTGAGGTACTCGCGGGAATCGAGTCGGGGCAGGAACCAGGAATCGAAGAACTGGTAACGCTTTTCGGTGCCCGTGGCAGCGAGGTCGCCGCGGTGGCGGTCGCGGCCGACGAGATGCGTCAACGCCTGGTCGGTGACACCCTCACCTGGGTCGCGAATCGAAACATCAACTACACCAACGTCTGCACGTTCAAGTGCAAGTTCTGCGGTTTCTCCAAAGGTCCATTGTCGCTCAACCTCAGGGGCAAGCCGTATCTGCTCACCCTCGATGACATCGCCGACCTCGCTCGCGAGGGACAGGAGAACGGAGCGACGGAAGTCACGTTGCAGGGTGGGATTCATCCCGATTTCGATGGCGACTACTACATCGACGTCACGAAGGCGGTTAAAGATGCTGTGCCTGACATGCACGTGCACGGCTTCACCGCGTTGGAGGTGACCGAGGGCGCCAAGCGGCTCGGAGAAGACCTCGAGACATATCTTGGTCGGCTGCGTGACGTTGGGCTGGCGTCGTTGCCAGGAACCGCAGCGGAGATTCTCGACGATGAGATCCGCGCTTTGCTCTGCCCTGACAAGATCGACACTCAAGAATGGCTCGATGCGCATCGAGCGGCCCACAAGGTGGGGCTCAGCTCAAACGTGACGATCATGTTCGGCGCTGTCGAGATGCCGATCCACTGGGCTCGTCACATGGTGCGAACACGTGACCTTCAGAAGGAGACGGGTGGGTTCACCGAGTTCGTCGGCCTCCCGTTCGTGCACATGGCGTCGCCGATCTACCTGCAACGTAAGGCGCGTCGCGGGCCGACGTTCAGGGAGAACATCCTGATGCACTCAGTTGCACGTTTGGCCTACGGCGAACTCATACCGAACATACAGGCGAGCTGGGTGAAGATCGGTCTCGATGGCGTCGGGCAGATGATGCGTTCGGGGTGCAATGACCTCGGCGGCACGCTGATCAACGAGAACATCAGCCGCGCCGCGGGTGCCAGCCATGGCCAGGAGATGACAGCCGATCGGTTCATCGAATTCGCGGAAACGCTGGGCCGACCAATCGAGCAACGCACGACGCTCTACGGGCGCGTGAGTTGAGATCGTCGTCAGTTTCTCGCAAGACTGCCACCATGAACGTCACAGATGCAGTGAATGCCCGCAAGTCGATCCGCGCATTTCGACCAGACCCGGTGGACGACGCGACGATCGCCCAATTACTGACTACTGCATCACGGGCACCGTCGGGTGGCAACGTCCAGCCGTGGCGGATCTTCGTGGTGAACGGCGACTCGATGACACGATTCCGCGAGTTCCTGAAGGATCATCCACCCGGGCCATTGGCGTACGACATCTATCCGTCACCGCTCATCGAGCCATATCGGTCATCGCGATTCAAGATCGGCGAAGACATGTACGCGACACTCGGTATTGAGCGTGAAGACAAAGCGGGTCGACTGGCGCAGTTCGCGAAGAACCTCGATTTCTTCGACGCACCGGCTGCGATATTCTGTTTCATCGATCGCATCATGGGCCCACCCCAATGGTCCGATCTCGGCATGTTCTTGCAGACCTTCATGCTGCTCGCCAAGGAGGCGGGCCTCGACACCTGTCCGCAGGAAGCCTGGGCAGTCCACGAGCAAGCGGTCAGCGAGTTCGTTGGGGCCGGAGACGAGCTTCGAATTTTCGTCGGGGTCGCGCTTGGCCATGCCGACACCGACGCCCCGATCAACTCTCTGACCGTCGACCGCGAACCCCTAGACGTATTCGCCACCTTCGTCTGAGGGTTGCAGCCGATCAAAACCCGAAAAATGCCTGGATTCATTCACTCAGCGCATCATTTGAGGCATATTTCGGGAATTGGGGGGCTTACTCGGGGGTGACGTAGGCGGCGGTGAGTCCGCCGTCGACCTGCAGGTTGGTGCCGGTGACGAACGATGCTTCATCGGACGCGAGAAACAGAGCGGCGTTGGCTATTTCAGCGGACTTGCCGAAGCGGCCCATGGGAATGTGAACGAGTCGCCGTTGCCGCTTCTCGTCAGTGTCGAGGAGCTTCATCAGTAGCTCCGTATGGAGCGGACCTGGTGAAACCGCGTTGACGCGGATTCCTTCGCGTGCGTGCAGCACTGCGAGCTCGCGTGTCAGCGACAGCACGGCTCCCTTGGAGGCGGTGTATGCGATCTGAGGCGTGGCGGCGCCAACCGAAGCGACGAACGACGCAGTGTTGATGATCGACCCGCCACCGGCTCGCCGGAGTGCCGGTATGCCGTGTTTGCACCCGAGGAGCACGCCCTTCACGTTGATCGCCAGTGTGGCGTCGATCGTTGACTCATCAGTGGAGACAGCGTCGTCGTCGCTCGGCAGCATCACACCAGCGTTGTTGAAGAGGATGTCGAGCTTTCCGAAGTCTTCCTCGGCTGTATCGACCATGGCGGCCACCTCGCCTGAGTCGGTGACATCGACGTGAACGGCGGTCGCCTTTCCTCCGGCCGCAACAACGAGATCGACGGTTTCCTCATTGCCGTCGTCGTCGACGTCGGCCGCCACGATGTGGGCGCCCTCGGCAGCGAACCTCAACGAGGTAGCACGACCGACACCGCCCGCCGCTCCGGTTATCGCGGCAACCTTTCCATCTAGTCGCATCAGATTCTCCTCCATCACATCGCAATCGATTCGGAACGCGTGATCTTCTTGCGCACATAGTGCGCAACTTGTTCACGCGTTCGGGGTTGGTTGGTCAGATTCGTTCGAAGTAGCGCGCGCGTTCCCAGTCGGTGACGGAGCTGTTGAAGCTGTCGACCTCGACGCGGAAGAACTTGGCATAGTGCTCCGCTACGTCATCGCCTAGAGCACTTCGTACGGCATCGCTGGCCGTGAACAGATCGGTCGCCTGCTCGAGGGTGTAGGGCACTCGCGGTAAGCCGCTTGCCGCATAGACGTCGCCCTCGAATACCGCCGGTGGCTCGATCTGTTCCTCGATGCCTCGCAGTCCGCTTGCCAGGGCCGCGGTGTACACAAGATACGGATTGCAGTCGGCGCCCGGGATTCGGTTTTCGATCCGCAGGCTCGGACCTTCACCGACAACACGAAACCCTGCCGTTCGGTTGTCCTGCGACCAGGCAATTCGCGTAGGGGCCCAGGAACCGTCGGTGTAGCGCTTGTAGGAGTTGATCGTTGGGGCATAGAACACCATGAAGTCGGGGACGAACTTCATCCATCCACCGAGGAACCACCGGAAGAGGTCGCTTCGCTTGCCCTCCACATCAAATACATTCGCCTGTGCCTCGGTGTCCCACAGGCTCAGGTGAATGTGACTGCTGCTTCCCGCTTCCTCGGTGGTCGGCTTGGCCATGAATGTGACGCTGACACCGAGCGACTCTGCAAGTTCCTTCATCCCGTGCTTCATCACAGTGTGGCGGTCGGCCATCTCGAGCACTTCGGCGTAGCGGATGTTCAACTCGTGCTGACCGCGCCCCCATTCGCCCTTTGAGCTCTCGACCGGAATGCCGCTCGCCGTCAGCGCACGACGTGCCGCACCTACGTAGCCCTCGACCCTGGCCCCCTGCAGAAGGTGATAGTCCTCGATGTACCAGCCCGCTGGTTCCAGGTCGGCGTAACTCTTACGATTGGCGTCCCGATAGGAGTCTTCGAACAGGAAGAACTCCAGTTCCGAAGCGGCCATGACCGTGTAGCCACTCCCATCCGCCCTGTCGATCTGGCCGCGCAGCATCGATCGTGGGGCCACGCTGACCAGAGCATCCGCAGCGTCGTCCACCACGTCGCAAAGGACGAGTGCGGTCTTCTCGGCCCATCCGGCCACGGCGAGAGTTGATAGATCGGGCACCAGGTGAAAGTCGCCGTATCCGAGTTCCCAACTCGCGTACTCGTAGCCCGGTACCGGGTCCATTTCCATATCGACAGTCAGTAGATAGTCGCAGGCGTGGGTGCCGTGGGCCAGAGCATCGTCCACGAAGAAGCTCGCATCTAGTCGCTTACCGAGGAGCCGACCGTATGCATCGGTAAAGCCGACCATCACCGTGTCGATTTGGCCGGCGCCGACCGCGGCTGCAAGTTCCTCTGGCGTCACTTTTGATCACTCCAAGTTGAGTGCACCGACGATCAGTCCGTCGATCCTTCTTCGGGACAGTAGCCGTGGCCGTAGCCGAGACCACGTTGGTGTTGCCGATCCGTCGCGTTCAGCCTTCGGAGGCAACGGTGAGCACCGCGTCGGCGTGTGTTGCTGTTTCTGCCGGGGTCAGTGAGGCTCCGAGTTCGACAATGAAGGCCACCCCGTCGTGCGGGGACAGTTCGGTGCGAGCCCACGTGGCGGCGATTCCGGTGTAGGTGCCACCCGTGATCTGGCCCATTGGCAGCCCGGACAACTCTGCATACCGTGCACGGATTCGACCCTCGCGTCCGCTCGCTGGATTGATCACAAAGAGATCCTGGTGATACCAGATTGCGATGTCGGGCTGAAGTTGGCTGATGAAGTTAACCAGTGCTTGAGTCTCCGGTTCGCTGGCGGGCCCAATGCCTGCGTACTGGCTGTTTCCGGGCTCGCCGATGGGTCCCCACTTGTACGGAAAGTTCCTGTTGAGGTCGACTGCATTGCCATTGTGGCGGACACGATTTGCCTGGCCATCAGGGTTCATCGACTCGACGATCCACAGCTCGACTCCGTCGGGGACCGGCTTCGAGCGGAGTTCGTCGATGATCGCCACACCATCATCTTCATCTCCGTGGATGACGCCGATCACGAGTACCCGTCGACCACCGGGAGTTCCGAGTCGCTCAGCGAATATGGGTCGTCCTTCCACCGAGAATCCGAGCCCCACGAAATCACTCTGCAGGTCGAGCGGTCCGGGCACCTCTGGTATCGGAACCATCGAGGTGCTGGTGCTGGTGGTGGTGCTGAGGATGCTGGTAGTGGATGTACTCGGGGAAGTGGTTGTGCTGGCCGCGACGGTTGTTGACGGTGTCTCGATCGACGTGGTTGTCGTTGCGGGTGCCGGAGTCGAATCAACCAGAGCCGGCTCAACTGCGGACTCCGCTGTGGGTGACTGGGCTTCAACCGAGTCGGCATCGCTCCCGGAACACGAGACCAGAATCAGCACAGCGATCAGAGGGAGCACCAGGGATCGCACCCACGGAAAGATATCCCACAGTTCCCCGATCGAGGCCGTCACCTGACATCGTGTTGCGATGGCAATTGACTTCTCACTGACCCCAGAACTCGAAGACATCCGGCTGCAGATACGGACATTCGTCGACGAGGTGATCAAGCCGGAGGAGGAAAGGCTCGAAGGCAAGGGAGAATTCAGTGCCGCCGCCCCGCTAGAGGGTCGTGAGCGGATCGATGCGCTCATCGGGTTGCGTAAGAAAGCGTTCAAGGCGGGTATCTGGCTTCCGCACATGCCTGAGGAGTGGGGCGGGATGGGTCTCGGCCACGTCGAGCTCGCCATGGTCCAGGCCGAAGCCGCGAAGTCGTACTACGGGCCATGGGTCTTCAACTGCCAGGCTCCCGACGAAGGCAACATGCACACCCTGCTGCACTGGGCAACCGACCAGCAGAAAGAGAAGTACCTCAAGCCTCTCTGTGAGGGTACGGCGTCATCGTGCTTCGCTATGACTGAGCCCGAGGTTGCCGGGTCTGACCCGACGCTGATCCAAACCAAGGCCTACCAAGACGGCGACGAGTGGGTTATCAACGGACACAAGTGGTTCATTTCCCAGGCCCGGCGTGCCCAGTTCGCGATCCTCGTCTGCCGAACCGAAGACGATCCGGATCGTCCGCAGGCGGCAAATACGGCCTTCATCATCGACCTTCCGCACGAAGGATGGAACGACGTTCGGGAGATCGAGACGATGCACGGTGGAACCGGACACAGCGAGATCGTCATCGAAGACCTGCGAGTGCACAACGATCAGATGCTCGGAGGTCGTGGCCAGGGACATCTTCTGGGCCAATACCGGCTCGGCCCTGCTCGCCTGGCACATTGCATGCGGTGGATCGCTCAGGCGGAAATGGCGCTCGACATGATGGTCGATCGCTCGCTGAATCGTTTTGCGCACGGCTCTCTCCTGGCTGAGAAACAGGGCATCCAGTGGATGATTGCGGACTCCTCTATGGAGCTGTACCAATCCAAATTGATGGTGCTGCACGCGGCTTACAAGATTGATCGGCAGGAAGACTTCAAGGCCGAGGTCTCGATGGCCAAACACTTCGTGGCGAACATGCTCGGCCGTGTGATCGACCGCTCGATCCAGGTGCACGGTGCCCTCGGCTACTCGACTGATACTCCGCTCGCGCACATGTACCAGCACGCCCGCTGGGCCCGCTTCGCCGACGGAGCCGACGAGGTCCACCAGATGCGCATCGCGCAACGAACGATCGCGGCCTACACCGACGAGGGCAGCACCCGCCGCGCCACCGGCGACCTCCCAATCTGACTTGCGGTGAGCTTCGGCGCGACCTGTCCGCGCTCAAGCTCACCGGAACGACGGGCAACATCTTGCGGTGAGCTTCGGCGCGACCTGTCCGCGCTCAAGCTCACCGGAACGACGGGGTCAGGACACTCCGACGAATTCGCCGATGGTGTAGGTGATGGAACAGGCGACGATGACAATCGCCACTTGCCGGAAGATGGATTTCGGGATCGATCGTTCGGCAAACACGCCGAGCGCCGCTCCGACAAAAGCGGCAGCGACAACACCGATGGCCACGGAGATAGCGGCGGGCGCATATCCGGACACGTCGCCGAACCAGGGGATGACGGGGAGCATCGCGCCGAACAAGAAGCACAGCAGAGAGATCGCCGCAGCCTTGAAGGCTGACGGCGGATTGCTCGGGTCGATTCCCATCTCCTCGCGGGCATGCACGACCAGGGCGGTCTCGGGTTGAGACATCACATCTTCGGCAGCAGCGCGGGCCGTTTCCGGTGAGATTCCGTGGCCCTCGTACATCGATGCGAGCTCGGCGGTTTCAGCTTCTGTGTTGCGGTGAAGCTCACGCCACTCGACGGCAACCTCACGCTCTATCAACTCGTTCTGCGCTGAGATGCTGATCCATTCGCCAGCGGCCATCGAGATTCCCCCGGCAACCGCCCCGGCCAAGCCGGCGAGCAGTACCACGGATGAGTCCGCCCCCGACCCGGCGAACCCGATGATCAGCGACACGTTGGACACGATCCCGTCGTTCACTCCAAAGATCGCGGCCCGCGCAAGCCCGCCGGATACGGCTCGGTGCCCGTCGTGTAGCTCTTCGCGACTCATCGGGTACGACGTTATCCGCGGACTACCCGCGCTTTGGAAGAGATCCCCACTATGACGAGGTGCTGGCGGGCTACGGTGTACCTCATCCGAGACTGACAACTTTGGAACCCCTTACATGAGTGTTCACAACGACGTGGCCGACATCTTGAACAAGTTGCAGGCTCTGGCCCGCGAACATCGTTCCGATGATCCGCTGCTAGAAACGTTTCTCGGTAGGTATTACCGGGAGGTCCGTGATCATGAAGCCGACGATCGCCGCATCGACGAGGCGTACGCGGCTGGCGTAGCTCACTTGCACCTTGGCCGGGTCCGTGAGCCTGGCACAACGCTCGTCAAGGTGCTGTCACCTGAGGTGGAACGCGACGGTTGGGAGACTGACAGCTCGATCTTGATGTTCGTCACCGACGACGTTCCATTTCTCGTCGACACAGTGCGGATGGTGCTCGATCGGTACGGGCTGGGAATTCATCTGCTCGTTCACCCGATGCTCGGTGTCGAGCGTGACTCCGAGAACCGCATCATCGCTATTGGTCCGGGTATCGGCAAAGTCGAAGCATGGACGCAGATTGAAATCGACCGCTGCCCTCCCGATATTCGGCGCCGGGTTGAACATGATGTCCGTACCGCCGTTGAGAACGTGCAACATGTCGTCGAAGATTTCGGGCCGATGCGCGAACGGTTGCTCAGCGTCATGGGCGACGATCCGCTGCTGGCTTGGCTGGGTGATCAGAACTTTGTCTTCCTCGGAGCTGTCACCTACACGCGGGACGGTTCGGAACTGATCTTGCAGGAAGGCAGCGAGCTCGGCGAGTACCGCGATGGAGGGCTACTCGATCCATACGGCATCGACCCACCGGTCTCTGACAGCGACCAGCGTCTTGTTGTTGCGCGAACCGATGAGGTCGCCAATATCCATCGGGCCGTTCGGATGACGTCGTTGGCAATTCGGCCACCCGGCACTAACGAGGAGTACCGCTTCGTAGGCCTGCTCGGCAGCGCCGCATATAGGCAGAGTGTGTTTGCCATTCCCGTGATCGCTGAGCGGGCCGAGGCAGTGATCAGCGCGGTCGGAGTTTCGGTGGAGAGCCATACGGGACGAGCCGTGCGAAATGTCGTCGAGACATTGCCACGCGACGTCATCTTCGAAATTGACGCAGCGGAACTTGCGGAGATCGTCGCCGAGATCGTGGGTCTCCAGGAGCGCCGGATTGTTCGTGTCTTCGACGTATCCGAACCTGTTGGTCCCTGGACCACGGTGCTCGTTTACGTCCCCCGCTCGCGTTTTACAGCAACGCTGCCCGAAGCCGTAGCCGACCTTGTGAGGGAGTACTACGGCGGCGACGTTCGTGATCTGGCTACGTTGCTCGGGACGAGTTCTCTCGCTCGGATTTCGATGACTGTGCGGGCCGATGTCCTCGATGACCCAGATCGGCTTGTCGAAGCAATCGATGCCGTTTCTACGACCTGGGAGGAAGAGGCCCGCCGAGCGCTGGTCGATGTGCTCGGCGAGGTGGAGGGCCAGCGCGTATTCGGCGTGGTGAACGGCAGCGTGCCTGCCGACTATCAGGCACGCGTCCGGCCAGCCGCGTCTGTTGGAGACCTGGCCCACGTCGCTGAGATGATGTCGCCCAGCTCTGACGATGAGCCCGCTCCGCAAGTGCTCACTTCATTCGGCCGTGCACTGGATGCTGCGCATGGTCAGTGGAGATTTCGGGTGTTCCTGTGCAATCGAGCGGCGACGATTGCGCAACTGGTCCCAATGCTCGAACACCTGGGTCTGCCGGCGCTCGACGAGCACCCATCAGAGTTCGGAAATGGTGGCGATCGAGTATTCCTCTACGACCTCGGCGTCGACATCGGTGATGCGACGATCGACGATACGCGGCACGCCGAATTGCAGGTGGCATTCGTCGGCTTGATGACTGGGCGGATCGAGGCCGACGGACTCAATCGGCTTGTTCTCGCGGCGGGCCTCAACTCCCGGCAGGTCGCTGTTCTCCGGCTCTACAACCGGTACCTGCGCCAAGCCGGATTTCCGTTCAGCCCGACGTACATCGAACAGGCGATCGTTCGGCATCCTCAGATCGCCCGGTTGTTGACGTATCTCTTTGATACGAGATTCGATCCAAGCCTGGGAGAGATGAGCGAACGAGAGGTCTTGATTGGCGAGATCAGCGAGAATCTCCAAGAGCACCTCGATGCCGTGCCATCGCTCGACGACGATCGCATTTGTCGGGCGTTCCTGACTCTGATCGGGGCGACGGTGCGCACAAACGCCTTCAGAGCTAGCGACGAGATAGCGGTGAAGCTCCGTTCGACCGAGATTCCGTTCCTTCCCGAACCTCGCCCGATGTTCGAGATCTTCGTGTGTTCTCCCCTTCTTGAAGGCGTGCACCTCCGGGCCGGCCGAATCGCGCGAGGCGGGCTCCGCTGGAGCGATCGCCCCGAAGACTTTCGAACAGAGGTCCTTGGGCTGGTCAAGGCGCAGATGGTGAAGAACGCGGTCATTGTGCCAGTCGGGGCCAAGGGCGGTTTCGTAATCAAGAGGTCGACGGCCGATGTCGGCGATCGTGACGCAGTCCGCGCCGAGGGTATTGACCGCTACAAACGGTTCATCCGTGGGCTACTCGACCTGACCGACAACGTCGAACGTGATCAAGTGGTGCACCCTCCCGACACTGTCATCTACGACGAGAACGACCCGTACCTCGTTGTTGCTGCCGACAAGGGGACCGCAACGTTCAGTGACATTGCCAACGAAGTCGCCGCGGAGTACGACTTCTGGTTGGGTGACGCCTTCGCGTCAGGCGGGAGCAATGGGTACGACCACAAGGCGATGGCAATTACAGCGCGCGGAGCTTGGGAGAGTGTGCGTCGACATGCCCGGGTGATCGGTAAGGATGTCGATACCGATGAGTTGACCGCTGTCGGTATCGGCGACATGTCAGGTGATGTGTTCGGCAACGGAATGCTGCTCTCGTCGCACCTGAAACTTTTTGCAGCGTTCGATCACCGTCACATCTTCCTCGACCCGAATCCCGATCCGTTTCTGTCCTTTGAGGAACGCCAACGTCTATTCGAGCTGCCACGATCGAGTTGGGCCGACTATGACTCGCATGTGATCTCCGAGGGGGGCGGGGTCTTCTCGAGGTCATCGAAGTCAATCCCGGTGAGCCCGCAGGTCAGATCGGTGCTCGGGATCGACGACAACGTCACCAAGCTCCGCCCCGATGATCTCGTTTCGGCGATCCTTCGCGCTCCGGTCGATCTGCTCTGGAACGGCGGTATCGGAACCTATGTCAAAGCCGGAGTTGAAACCGACGACTCCGTTGGCGATCGCGCCAACGACTCGTTGCGAGTTGATGCATCCGAACTCCGATGCCGCATCATTGCGGAAGGCGGCAACCTCGGCCTCACACAGCTTGCACGTGTCGAATTTGCGGTGGGTGGTGGGTTGATCTACGCCGATGCGATCGACAACTCGGCCGGGGTTGATTGCAGCGATCACGAAGTGAATATCAAGATCGCACTCGACCAACTCGTGGGTGACGGTGAGTTGACCGTGAAACAACGCAATCGGCTGCTCGTCGACATGACTGGGGAGGTAACCGAACTCGTCCTGGACGACAATAGAGCGCAGACGCTGGCCCTGATGATCGCCCGCAAACAGTCACTCCCGATGGTCAACGTACACGCTCGCTACCTCGACACGCTGGAGGCCGAGGGATACCTCGATCGATCGCTCGAATATCTACCGAGCGACAAGCAGATCGCCGAACGGCAGGGCGCCGGTAGCGGTCTGAGAGCGCCTGAGTTTGCGGTGATGATCGCGTATACGAAGAATGCGGATATTGAGGAGATCCTGGCCACGGATCTTCCCGATGACTCCTCGCTCGACGCTGATCTGATGGATTACTTCCCCTCTGCCTTGCAGGAACGCTTTCCGGAGGCGATCCAGACTCATCGACTTCGACGTGAGATCGTCACAACTCGCGTGGTCAACGACATGGTCAACCTTGCGGGGATCTCGTTCGACCACCGGATGACAGAGGATTCTGGTGCCGCTGTGTCAGACGTTGCCAGAGCTTTCATCGCGTCGCGCAACATCTCTGGTTTCCGAGACAATTGGCGCGAGATCGACCAACTCGAGAGCACGGTTGATCTCGACACGCAGATCGCGATATTCCTGGATGCCCGCCGGATGGCTGAGAGAGGCACCGTCTGGCTCCTGCGTCATCGACATCCTCCGCTCGACATAGCGGACGCCGTTGACACCTTCTCAACCGGCATGGCATTTCTCTGCGACTCGCTCGACAGCTTGGTTGCAGGCCCCGTCAAAGCTGACATCGAAGCGTTGCGTCGGGAACGGATCGAACTGGGCGTTCCACCGCATCTCGCCGCCCAATCGGCGCGCTGGCCATGGATGCACACCGGATTCGACATCATCGAGCTGGCACACACCGAATCCTGTGACGTCGTCGACGCAGCAACCACATACTGGTCGGTGTTCGATGCGTTCGATGTTGGTTGGTTGTGGGACGGTGTCGGGGCGCTTCCCAGGTCTGATCGCTGGCAGGAACAGGCGCGTTCTTCGTTGCGCGACGACTTGATGACCGCGCTCGCAGATTTGAGCCGCAACGTCATACGGTCCGGCGGGGGTTCACCCGCGGATTGGATTGCGGCGAACGAGCGCGCTGTTGATCGGGCGGCGGCGATGCACAGGGAAATTCGTCGCGCTGAGAGTTTTGATCTGACGACATTGTCGGTTGCTCTGCGCCAACTACGAAACCTGGCGCTGACCGCAGTGGGCGGACCGTTGCACCGATCGTCCACTTGATCGCCAATTTGACCAGTGATCTGATCGACCACTCCGCTGGACTGTCTGCAGGCAATCGCACAGGTAGCGTCGTAACACGTGACTGAGTCTCCGCGCTTCCGATTTGCCCCCTCTCCGACGGGTTCGTTCCACGTCGGAGGTGCGCGCACGGCACTCCACAACTGGGCCATGGCCCGTCGTCTGGGCGGCACGTTCGTGCTGCGGATTGAAGACACCGACGAGGCTCGTAACCGTCCGGAGTGGACGCAGGGCATCATCGACGCGTTGGCCTGGATTGGTATCTCAGCTGACGACCCGCACTTCGAAGGCCCCCATTTCCAGAGCGAATTCGCGGACGCCCACATTGCCGCCGCCCAGAGGCTTTTCGAGCAGGGTGACGCCTACTACTGCGACCAAACTGGCGATCAGATTCAAGAGCGTGCAAAGCAGCTCGGCACCTCCGGGTACGACGGGTACTCCCGCGACCGTGGGCTGGGCCCGGCGCCTGGCAACGTCCTGCGGTTCCGTGTGCCCGCCGGTACCACTGTCATTCACGATCTGGTACGCGGTGATGTCTCGTTCGACAACTCGACCATCGAAGACTTCGTTCTGCTCCGAGGCAACGGCACGCCGGTGTTTCTCCTGGCGAACGTTGTTGACGACATCGAGATGCGGATCACACATGTTGTGCGCGCTGAGGAGCACCTCCCGAACACACCGAAGCAGCAGATGCTGTGGACTGCGCTCGGCCATACTCCGCCGAACTGGGCGCACGTGCCGGTGCTCGTCAACGAGCAGCGCAAGAAGCTCTCGAAGCGGCGCGACAAGGTTGCTCTCGAACAGTATCGCGACGAGGGATTCCTCGCCGATGCGATGGTCAACTACCTCATGACGCTCGGGTGGACCCCTCCGGGTGCGAGCGAGATTGTCCCATGGGACGAGATGGAGACCGCGTTCCGCCTCGAGGACGTCACCCTTTCCCCCGCCTTCTTCGACCTCAAGAAGTTGACAGCTTTCAACGGCGACTACATCCGCTCGATGCCACTCGCGGAGTTCACAGAACTGGCCGCGGCGGAACTACCCGCCGACTGGGACCGTGAACGGTTCGCGGCAATCGCGCCTTTCATCCAGGAACGTTTGCCGACCATGAGCGGAGTTGCCGAGAAGGTTGACTTCCTGTTTTGGCCTGACGGGTTCGACATCGAATTCGACGAGAAGTCATGGGACAAGGCCTTCAAGCCCGAATGGGCGTTGTCGCTGCTCGATGACGTGATCGGTACGTACGGGAGTGTCGAGTGGTCTGCCGATGCTCTGAAGGCCGCACTTGAAGACATCATGACTCGGTACGAGATCAAGCTCGGTAAGGCGCAGGCGCCAGTGCGAGTCGCAGTGACAGGGCGATCTGTTGGTCCTCCCCTGTTCGAGTCGCTCGAGATACTTGGCCGTGAAGAGACCCTTCGTCGTTTGAGCGCGGCCCGAGAGCGTGCTGCTCTTACCGACTGATCGACGATGGCGCGCGGCGCTGCTGGCCGGAGTGGCCCTGGCCGCGCTCGTAGTTCTCTATTCGTTTGTTTCGCTGTGGCAGGTCTGGTCAACCGGTCGGTCTGATCAAGCCCGGCCCGTTGATGCAATCGTCGTGTTGGGAGCCGCTCAGTATGACGGCCGCCCGTCGCCGCAGTTAGCTGCCCGCCTCGACCAAGTCGTTGAATTGTGGCCGCAAGATCTTGCACCACTGGTGATCGTGACAGGAGGGAACCAGCCAGGAGATCGATTCACCGAAGCCGAGGCGTCCGCGAACTATCTGGTCGACCGAGGTGTTCCAGAGAGCGCAATCTTGCTGGAGGATGCCGGCTCGACGACTTACGAATCGCTCGAAGATGTCGCCGAAATCCTCGAAGCGCGAGGTCTGGACTCCGTCCTGATCGTCACCGATCCCTACCACGCACTGCGCAGCCGGCTCATTGCGCAAGAGGTCGGAATGGTTGCCTATGTCTCTCCGACCGACACCTCTGTTGTGACCGGCGTGAGCTCGGCGAAGCGGCAACTGGGCGAGGCGGCGGGTGTCGCTGTGGGCAGGATCATCGGCTTCGAGCGGCTGAGTGGTCTCACCGACTGAGGCCGGTACAATCCTTGGCCGCACCGGTTCTCGGCAACGAAAACCATCGCATCTTGGGGTGTGGTGTAATTGGCAACACAGCAGTTTCTGGTACTGTTATTAGGGGTTCAATTCCTCTCACCCCAGCTCATTTCGTCCGCCGGCCGCAGGGTCGGCGTTCGTAGTTTTCCGAGCCGTGGTAACGATCAGCACCGCTGATATCGTGCTGCGAGTCACTTGGCCCGTTCGTCTAGTGGCCTAGGACACCACCCTCTCAAGGTGGCGGCACGGGTTCGAACCCCGTACGGGCTGCAAAGAAAACCCCAGGTCAGAGCCACTCTCCGGAGTGGCTCTCCTGCTTTCTTGGACTCGTTGCCAATCGACGCGATCGATTCCGACAGAGACAGCACACTCGCGATGCTCCTCAAGGCGTAGCGGCGGGATTGGATTCTGCCAGCTGATATCGAGAGGTTTGGCACCGACTCGCACGCAATGTAGCTATGTTTGATGTATGAATGTAGCTACATCGCAAGTTGAAGTCGGGATCCGCGACCTCAAGAACGGTCTCAGCCGATACATCGATCGCGTCCGTGAGGGCGAGGAAGTCATCGTGACCGATCGTGGTCGGCCCGTCGCACGGCTGTCGTCCATAGATCGGTCGACCGAGCGGCTTGCCGAGCTTGTTACATCTGGTGTCGTGCGCCCACCAAGTCAGCCCACGCGACACCGTCCCGCTCGCCGAATCAAGGCGAAGGGATCCGTGAGCGAACTGGTTGCCGAGCAGCGCCGGTGATCACCTATTTCGACACCTCATCGTTGCTGAAGGTTGTCATCGATGAAATGGGGTCCGAGCAGGCTGGCGTGATCTGGGATACTGCAGACGTACTCGCCTCTGTCAGCCTTGTCACTGTCGAGGCGCGAGCCGCGCTTGCCGCGGCGGTGCGCGACAGACGCCTCACGAACAAGCAACTGCAACGAGCCAAGACTGTTCTCGCAGCCCTCGTTGACGAAATGAACCTCATCGAGGTGACCGAGGAACTCGTCGGCGCGGCACACGAACTCGCAGAAGACGAGGCGCTGCGGGGATATGACGCGGTGCACCTTGCGGCGGCACTCTTCATCGAGGCAAGAATTCTGACGAGCGCCGACACCGATATGTGCGCTGCGGCCAATCGTCGAGGGCTACATGTAGCGAACCCACTCGCTCACTGAACCCCGATACGAGCGGGCTCCGTCTCGAGGCAAACGCCGGCGAGTAGACCACGCTCTGGTAGTTGTTCAGCGGTACTCGGCTAGCCACTTGCGACAGTTCTCGCGACTAGTGTCTTTTCTATGGAAGGCGCGGAAGTTTCGGCAGTTGTCACGAACTCCGGTCGGCGGGGTCGGTGGTTGTCAATCGCGGTAGCGATGACGGCTGGCGCAGCAATGACCGCATTCTTCATGCGGCGCGAGCTAGTTGCTCTCGCGGCCCGTGCGAGGCCGTATGTCCGCCGGAGGTCCCGGGTCTCCAACCCGGTCCTGATCATCAACCGCTGGAGCGGTGATGGCAAAGCTGAGCGGTACGGGTTGGCGGCTGCCGCCCGTGACGCGGGCATCCGGGTGATCATGCTCGAACGAGGCGACAACATCACTCAGCTTGCCAGCGACGCTGTCGACGCGGGCGCCGACGCGATAGGAGCGGCTGGTGGTGACGGCTCGCTCGGGCTTGTGGCGGGTGTTGCCATCGAGCGCGATGTGCCTTTCTTCTGCGTTCCGGTTGGGACCCGCAACCATTTCGCTCTCGACCTCGGGCTTGATCGCGACAACCCGCTGACCGCGCTAGACGCGATCCGCAATGGTGAGGAAGTTCTGGTCGACTATGGGTTGGCGGGGGAGCAGCCGTTCCTCAACAACGTGAGCTTCGGGATCTACGCCGAGGCAGTTCATCGTGACGAGTACAGGGAGAACAAGGAGCAGACGATCGTCGAGGTGATCCGCGAAGTGGGCGCGGGAGAGGACAGCGGCACGGCGATCCGGTTCACGACACCCGAGGGGGCGCAGGCTGAGCGGACGGCTATGACGATGGTGTCCAATAATCCGTACGTGTTCTCAGGACCACCCGATCACGGACGGCGCCTCCGTCTCGACAGTGGGATGTTGGGGATCAGCACGGCGGCGGAGGGCACTGCGGCTGACGGGAGGACGGGCGCCCGGGTGCGCCACTGGCAGGCCGACCGCCTCCTGTTGGAGTCCGACGACCCGATCCTTGCCGGGCTGGATGGTGAGGCGCTGACGTTCGACTCGCCACTGGAGCTGGTGATTCGGCCACGTGG